>JAQVWB010000229.1 GCA_028698695.1 Syntrophomonadaceae bacterium
CGTAGTTTCATTAATATATACTTCGGAAATATTTCGGGCAGCAAGACTATTGAGATGCTCATTGGTAACTACTGTACCACGGGGAAGAAGTAACTTAGAATCATAACTATATAAATCTTTACCCAATTTGGCACCTGGTTTCAAATTGCTAACCTTTATTTTTAACATCTGCATTCCCCTCTGTTAGTTCTTATTATCGCTTATTCTACACTAAATATTTTTTCCCTGCTTTAATAACAATATATGTCATTTTATATGGTTTTTATAGCCGATGAAATAAACCGGCTGTCAACCGTTATCTCGTTGCCCTGCCTTTTACATTCCTGTTGTAACAACTCTGTCAGATGAGTAATAATGAATTCTTCGGTTTCCTGGTGCCCGGCATCAATTATTCCCATTCCCATTTCTTCTGCATCCCGGGCTTCATGATACTTGACATCTCCGGTAATCAGGCAATCAATCTTTTGACGGGCTGCCACCGGTATCATGCTGGCTCCGGAGCCACTGACAACAGCTACACTTTTAATCTTCCTATCCGGATTGCCCGTTATTCTTATTGATGAAATATCCAACCTGCTTTTTATCTGTTCTGCCAGCGCTTTTATAGTCAACTCAGGGTTTAAAATGCCCTTACGCCCAATACTGTAAATTCTTCCTCCATTTTCCAGTTGCAATAAATCATAGGCTACCTCTTCATATGGATGTGAAGCATACATAGCCTGTAGTACCTGATCCAAATCCCGCTCATGAAATACAGTTTCCAGTCGAATTTCTTCAACTTGTTCCAATTGCCCCACTTTACCTGAAAAAGGATTGGTGCCTGTCCCGGGCTTAAAGCTGCCTGTGCCTCGGGTTTGAAAACTGCACTCGGAATAATTACCGGCTTGTCCCGCACCCGCTGCATGAAGTGATTTTCTGACCTCTTCAACATGGGTCAGGGGAACAAAAACCACAAGTTTATACAGCGGTTCGATTTCCTCATTACTTAAAGGCATGATTTCCTCTAAACCTATTTTTTCAGCTAATAGCTGGTTAATACCTTTCTCAGCCATATCCAGATTAGTATGGGCTGAATACAAACTAATATCATTTTTAATTAATTGAGCAATCAGGTTGCCGGGGAAATGATCAACATTAATGTTTTTCAGGGCTCTAAACAATAACGGGTGATGAGTAATAATCAGATTGTAATTTCCGGCTATTGCTGTCTGTACTACTTCAGAAGTCAAATCCAGGGCTACCAGAATCTTATTTACCGGTTGTTGAACAGAGCCCAGCTGCAAACCAACATTATCCCACTCCTGAACGAGGAAAAGAGGAAAGTTTCGCTCCATAACAGCAATTATATCCCCCACTTTAACCTTCATATAATACCGCCTCCAATCCCGCAATTTTTTGTTCTGTTTCTACAAGCAACTCATTATATTGTCTTGATTTTTGCAAACTATCTCTCAAATGACAGTACTTATTAAGATGGTATAACAAATAACTTTGACACTTACTTCCTGGTTGTAAAATAATTGGTCCCAGGTCTATTTCCAATGGTGACGAATTATAAGGCTCATCCCCGGGAACCGCAACTATTATTACAAAATAGCGATTATTTTCCCGGATTATAACCTCATCAACAATTGGCCACCCCTGCCTGCATAAAGCTTCCCTTATTACTGCCGGCCGACTCATGGGCTGAAATACAAAGCGCTTAAAACTGGCAGCCTTCTGCCAATCATTGGCCAGTATATTAGTTATTGTATCTCCCCCCAGGCCCGCGATAATTACATTGGTAACCTCCCCCGGGTTCAGGACCTGCAAGCCATCACCCTTACGGACCTCAATCTTATCTGCTTGCAAACTGTTACCTGCCGATTGGTATGCTCTGGAAAAAGGCTCTTCACCTAATTCAGTTGCTATTACGCGCGGCACCAGACCCGTCTCTACCAAATGTCTGGCTAATCCGGCATGGTCAGAACCAATATCAGCCGTCGGCTGACCCTTTTCTATGAGTTTGGCAATGGTTTTTAACCGTAAACTTTGATTTACCATCTCATTATTACTCTTTCACCTATTCCATTTTATAATAACCATGTTAATTATATAGGGCAAATTTTCCTTAAGACTAAGCTAAATAAAACCACAAGCCCGACACCTTGTATAAAGTATCGGGCTTATCTAAATCAATTACAAATAAAGCTGCTAAATACGCGGCAGATCTTTTAAGCTTTCCTGCAAATCTTTATCCGAAAACTCCACATCTTCAGTTTCACCTGACAGATAACGATCATAGGAAAATAAGTCCAACTGACCATGGCCACTGAGATTAAACAGAATAGTGCGTTTAACCCCTTCTTCTTTAGCTTTTAATGCTTCATCAATTGCTATCCTGATAGCATGAGCAGACTCAGGCGCAGGTACAATACTTTCAGTCCGGGCAAATAATACCGCAGCTTCAAAAGTGGCATTCTGTTTAACTGCTACCGCTTCCAAAATACCATCATGGTAAAGTTGGCTTACCAGAGGTGATTCCCCATGATAGCGTAACCCGCCGGCATGAATACCGGATGGAGTAAAACCGTGGCCCAGGGTATACATTTTCATTATAGGAGTATATCCGGATGAGTCACCATAGTCATAAGCAAATACTCCCTTGGTCATAGTCGGGCAGGCAGATGGTTCAACTCCAATAAGGCGGATATTCTTCCCGGCTAATTTGTCGGGAACAAAGGGAAAAGCAATTCCGGCAAAATTACTGCCACCGCCGCAACAACCAATAATAATATCAGGATAATCATCTGCCATTTCCATCTGCATACGGGCTTCCTGACCAATAATACTCTGGTGCAGACAAACATGGTTTAATACACTGCCTAAAGAGTAATTCGTATCGTCCCGTTTCAGGGCATCTTCAACCGCTTCGCTGATAGCTATTGCCAATGTACCCGGCGTATCAGGATTCTTTTCCAGTTCCTTGCGGCCGCTTTCTGTCA
>JAQVWB010000230.1 GCA_028698695.1 Syntrophomonadaceae bacterium
CGTGAAGCATTGGAACAATCAGTAACATGAACCTTGCCATCAGTTAATTTCCACAACAGCCAGGTATCGATGGTACCAAAAACCAAATCACCCTGCTCAGCTCTGGTGCGGGCATCAGGAATGTTTTCCAGAATCCAGGCCAGTTTAGTAGCCGAAAAATAAGCATCAATAACCAGACCGGTTTTGTGACGAATAATACTTTCCAGACCGGCCTTTTTCATCTGATCACAAAGTGGAGCTGTACGTCTGCATTGCCAAACTATGGCATTGGATACCGGCAATCCGGTACGGCGATCCCATAGCAGGCAAGTCTCACGCTGGTTGGTTATACCCAAGGCATGAATATCGCGACTGGTAATGTTGGCTTGCAAAATTGCCTGCGTAGCTGTACTCAGAGTTACTGCCCAGATTTCCCGGGGGTCATGTTCAACCCACCCTGGTGCGGGATAATACTGAGTAAACTCACGATAAGCTCTGGATATAATATTTCCGGTTGAGTCAAGAATTAAAACGGTTGTCCCGGTAGTGCCCTGATCTATGGAAAGTATGTAACGCGCCTGAATATTCAGCACCTCCATAAACAATTATTTAAAAATATTTTCCTTTTACAAAAATTATAGACTTACCGGTACTATTTAACCAGAGATTATATCTGCAAAAATATTCCCGGAGAAATAAACTTCTAACCAATATAAACCGATATAATTAAAGTAGGACATGTAATACTGGCAAAGAGAGGGGGATAGCCACTGTAGTGGCGCAAATGATGAAAATATTCGTATTATTAGGGCCTTCCGCTGCTGGTAAAACAGCTTTAATGGATTATTTATTACTGAATGACAATGATTTTATGACTCCGATTATTTCCTTTACAACCAGACCAATGAAGACCGGAGAGAAAGAGGGCAGGGAATATTATTTTATAAGCAAGGATACCTATACAGATTATTGTGTAACAGGTAAAATCCTCGAAGAGGTTAATTATTTGAATCATCATTATGGCATAGCAATTGATGAAATAGAAAAAGTGAAACAGCAAGGCAAAAATGGTATTCTGATAATGAATACCGCCGGGTTGAGAATTTTGAAAGAAAAACTGGGACCGCAGAATATAGTAAGTATATTTATTTACCGGGATTTAAAAGATATTTTTGAAACCATTCGCGGTGAAAGTGGAGATGAAACTCAAAAACTTAATCGCATAGAGCTGGCCAAACAGGAACTAAGAGAAATCAGTTCCAGCGACCATGTGGTGTACAACATTTCTTCTCTGGCAGATGCCTATAGACAGTTGATTGCCATAATCCGCAGAGAGATTAACGCAAAACCTGAAACTACTGTAATAAAGCCAAGTCAGCGTTATCGTCATTTCAACGGGGGAGAGTTTGAAATAATTGATTGTGCCTATTATACTGAAGATTATCGTCCGTTGGTAATTTATCGTGATGTTGAAACTGGCAGAGCTTATGCCCGGCCTTATGAAATATTCTGCGGCTACAAGTATTTGTGCCGGGAAAAACGCACCGTAAAACGATTTGAATTAATCAAGGATAATTAATATCTGGTCCTGGATAAGATTACATAGTTTTGTATTAAAACCATAATCCGGAGGAAAATTAATGAGGTGAAAATATGAAGTCTCTGGTACTGGCTGAAAAGCCCAGTGTTGGACGCGAGATAGCCCGGGTACTTAAATGTAATAATAAAGCCAAAGGTTATATAGAAGGCAATAAATTCGTAGTTACCTGGGCGCTTGGGCATCTGGTAACTCTTGCCGAGCCCGACATCTATGACAGTAAATATAAACAATGGCGCATGGAGGACCTGCCCATGCTGCCTGAAAAGATGAAACTCAAGGTTATTAAACAGACTTCCCATCAATATCAGGTGGTCAAGAATCTGATGAACCGAAACGATATAAATGAATTAATTATTGCTACCGATGCCGGCAGGGAAGGGGAATTGGTAGCCCGCTGGATTATGGATATGGCTAAATGGAAAAAACCCTTTAAAAGGCTATGGATATCATCCCAGACCGACCAGGCCATCTTGGATGGTTTCTCAAAACTGCAACCGGGTACAGCTTACAATTACTTATATGATGCGGCAGTTTGCAGAGCTGAAGCAGATTGGCTTATTGGCCTGAATGTAACCCGTACACTGACCTGTAAGTTTAATGCTCAGCTCAATGCAGGACGCGTTCAGACTCCAACTCTGGCACTTATTGTTTATCGGGAAGCGGAGATTAAAAAATTTATACCGGTTGACTATTGGACTATAAGGGTAGATTTTGGTGATTATTTTGGCGACTGGCGCGGTAATAAAGACGGCAGAATTAATGACTATTCCAAAGCGCAGGAATTGGAAGCCAAACTCAAAGGCCAGCCGGGAATTATAAAGGATATAAAAACTGAGGCTAAAAGCGAACCGCCTCCGCTGGCTTATGACCTGACTGAATTACAGCGGGATGCCAATCGCCGTTACGGTTGGTCGGCCCAAAAGACTTCTTCGGTATTACAGGATTTATATGAACGGCACAAGCTGGTTACCTATCCACGTACTGACTCCCGTTATATAACCAGTGATATTGTCCCCACGCTGGGTATTCGTTTAAAAGCTATGGGGGTCGGACATTATATGGCACTGGTCAAACCATTATTGGGTAAAACCCTGAAACCGGGAAAACGCTTCGTGGATGACAGCAAAGTAACTGACCATCACGCTATTATTCCGACCGAACAACCGCTGAATTTATCAGTATTGAATGAAGATGAAAAGCGTCTGTATGATTTAATTGCCCGTCGTTTCATAGCTGTATTATATCCTCCCTATAAATATGATCAGACAACTATTATTACGGAGGTTGCCGGGGAAAAATTTATTTCCCGCGGAAAAGCAATAACTGACCGGGGGTGGCGGGCCGTACAGGCGGGCAGCCCTGAACAGGAGAATAGGGACTCCGAAGCCGAA
>JAQVWB010000231.1 GCA_028698695.1 Syntrophomonadaceae bacterium
GTCTGAGCACTGTCAACCATAAATAATGCTCCCGTATCACGGGCTATAGCCCCAATATCACTTATTGGCATAATAGTCCCGGTTAGATTGGAGGCATGCAGCATACAAATCATACGGGTATTGTCGCGTATTGCCGCCCTCACATCGGCAGGGTCAAGACTTCCGTCACCAGCGCATTTCACGCGGGTCCACTGTACCCCCTGTTGAGATAGAACATGCAAAGGCCTGGCTACTGCATTATGTTCCATGCTGGTTGTAATTACATGATCCCCCGGTTTAAGAATCCCTTTTAAGCCAATGTTAATCGCCTCAGTTACATTGGCAGCAAAGGCCACCTGATCACTGCCCGCAATATTAAAAAGCCTGGCCACTGCTTCCCGGGTTTCCAGCAACACTGCCCCGGCTTTAAGAGCTTTTTTGCTGCTGCCCCTGCCTGGGTTGCCCCCCATAAATCGATTAAAATGGTCAACGGCTTCATAAACAGCCTCGGGTTTAGGATAGCTGGTAGCTGCATTATCCATATAAATCATGATTCTAACCTTCTGCTTTCCTAGATAGTTATATTGCGACTGGCCCCGGCAATGATGTCCATGGCAGTAAACATATTGGTAATCTCGCCTACCGCTAATTTATCCTTTAGATTATAAAAGTCCAGACAGGTCCCACAGGACAGAATTTCCACCCCGTCTTCGGCTATGGCGGTCAGAATCTCTTTTACCTCCGAACCCTCCGTAGTTAAAAACACCGCGCTATTCATGAAAACAATATGGCTAAGCTGACCGGTCATCTCGCTTAGGGTATAGAGAAAACTTTTCATCAGCACCTTGCCCAGCTCTTCCTCACCCTGCCCAAACCAGCGACTGGTAATAAGAACTGCCACTTCCCTGTGCATGGAAATATCAACATCCATCAACGATTCATCCCGACTCATGGAAATATGAAACTCCCCGCCTTTTTCCTCAACTGCAACCTGATAACCCTGTTTTTCAGCCAGTTTACTGACATTTTCCAGCGCAGCAGTCCGGTCAACGATAGTAATTAGAGAGTCATAGCCACCCTCATCCATGGCTTTTTTGGTTAAAACAACCGGTTGCGGACAGGAAAGTCCCCTGGCATCCACTATCTTGTTCATACTTTCACCCCTTTATATCAGCATTATATCCTGTGCTTTTAATCTTCTCCATTATAATATCCAACATTTCATATACACTCATATCTATTTGTTCCGCTACCGACTCCAGGGGCTCAAAAAGCTGTTCACATAAAATACAGCTTTTTTCAGTGTCCCAACTGTGAAAAATCTCTTCCGTTTGCGGATGAGCGTAGATAATATCAAAAACTATGTCCGATCCCTTAATCATATTATTAAATCCTATTGTAATTTTTCCCTGCCTATCAGAGCCGCTCCCAGTGCACCGGTAAATTGACATACTTCAGGGACAATAACCCTGCATCCCAACTCCTGTTCCAATGCCCTGATTACACCCTGATTCTGCGCTACCCCGCCAGTAAAAGCAACCTGTTCCTTTACTCCTAATCTTTTAGCCATACCGCCAACCCGTTTGCCAACTGATTGATGCAACCCGGCTATGATACCACCCTTGGGGGTCCCCTGCGCAAATAGACCAATAATCTCCGACTCAGCAAAAACAGTACACATACTGTTTATACTGACTATTGTATTCAAATCCTCGGCTTCTCCTAATTCACTTACATCCATTTCCAGGGCATTAGCCATTACCTGCAGGAATTTGCCGGTGCCGGCAGCACATTTATCATTCATGGCGAAATCAAGCACTCGTCCCGACTTGTCAATATGAATCACTTTGCTGTCCTGTCCGCCAATATCAATAATAGTACTTACGCCCGAACAAATCTCGGCAACTCCCCGGGCATGACATCGAATCTCAGTAACACTGCCGGTAGCCTGTCGAATAGCCACGCGACCATATCCGGTTACGATAATACTTTCCACTTCAACTTCATTATATCCCGAGCTGTCCAGCAAACGGTCTATCAATTGTCTGCCGGCATCTCGCGGACTCCACCCGGTAGGAATCATAAGCGAATATTGCCGGGCAGAATCCAGCATAATTCCCTTGGCAGCTACCGAGCCAATGTCAAGACCAATTGAAATCATTTTTCAACCATCTCCAATAATGCTTCTATCCTGACCTTAAGACTCTCCAAATCAGAATTGGAATAATCACTTTCCAGATGTAGAAACGGAATATTTTTAGACTTAACCAGCCGACCCACATCATAAGCTTCAATATTATAAGTATGACAAGCCTGCCAGGTAAGATCAATAACCGCATCCACCTTAAAATCATCCATCATACGCTCCAGCAGTTCCATACGATAAGGATTGGGAGTCATGCAGGAGCAGGGAATCTGCAAATACTTTCCGGCCAATGCCACAATTGGATCATCCTGGCTGCGGTCAGTTTGTAGTTCCAGAGTCTTATAACCGGAACAATTCTCCATAGCCACCATGCTGCCGCCTGATTCTTCAATCAGACGCACTACCTTTTCAGAGCCCAGGCCAACTGGGCAACCGGTCAATAAAATCCTGGGGCTTCCAGTTTTATCTGTCGGGGCATTATTAATATATTCTTCCCGTACCCCTTTTAACATCTCAATAACCTCAGCTTTATTGGAACTGAAAGTTCTTGACCAGGTAACGGTCAACAAATCCAATCCGTTAATCGGAGGCGGATCCATTTGATTTATATCACAAATAGCCTTGGCTGCTGCTGTTTCCTGATTAATTTCATCAATAGCTTTCCATAAACCTTCATCGGTTATAGTGGTATCCAAATTCTGTTCCAGCCAGGTTCTTAAGGCGCGTAACTCCTCAACCCAAAGATTAAAAGAATTCTCATTCTGATGTACATGCGGAAGCTGCATAACATAAACCGGTTTAATTTCCTGCATTAATTCAAACATTTTCTTTTTACCGTCACAGG
>JAQVWB010000039.1:0-11313 GCA_028698695.1 Syntrophomonadaceae bacterium
GCTGATAGTGTCTGACCCCATAACTACTGTTGCTGTAGGAGCACAATATACGTATAACATTAGCGCCAGCGACGAGGATGGAGATGCGTTGGTATATGAATTAACCAGCACCATTGGCGGCAATCGGTAATACCACCCAATATCAATATGACGCAGCCGGTCGCAATACTGCAGTAACTGATGCTCTGGGACATACGACCAGCTATGAATATGATGCTGCCGGAAATCGAATCAAAATGACTGACGCGCGGGGAGTTAGTGTTGTAACCGAGTATAATGCCAATGGACAGCCTGTAAAAGAAACCTTTGCAGATGGTATGTTCAAAACAACAGCTTATGACAGTGCCGGACGCCAGACAGCCACAACTGATCAAGCCGGCAAAACGACCCAGTACGAGTACGATTCTTTATCAAACCTTACCAAAGTAACCGACGCATTGGGGCATGTAACATCCTTCGGTTATGATGAAACGGGGAATAGGATAAGTCAAACCGATGCTAATGGCAAGACTACCAGTTTTGCATATGATCAATTGGGACGTCGGATTCAGCGTACCCTTCCGCTGGGTATGACTGCAACGGCTGCATATGATGCAGCCGGACGTATGGTTTCTCAGACCGACTTTAACGGGAATGCTATTTCCTATACCTATGACACTAGTGGCCGGCTAAGCCAAAAGAACTATCCGGATGGGCAGGTTGTATCCTATACCTACTATCCTAGCGGCAAGATCAAAAGTGTTGCAGATATCCGCGGCACTATCAGCTATGAATACGATCAGCGTGATCGTCTGACCAAACAGGTAAATCCTGACGGCAGCAGTATATCATATACCTATGATGCTGCCGGAAACCGTACATCCGCAATTGTTCCTTCGGGTAATACAAGTTACAGCTATGATGCTTTGAACCGCTTGACTTCAGTAACTGATCCAGACTCAGGCATAACCACTTATAGTTACGATAATGTAGGAAACCGTACCGGTATCAACAATCCTAACGGCAGCAGTGCTGAATACAGCTATAATCAGCTCAACCGCCTAACGGCCCTGACCAACCGCAAGTCGGACGGTCAAGTAATATCTTCTTACAACTATACTCTGGGTCCCACCGGCAACCGGACCAGGGTGGCAGATCACAGCGGCAGAACAGTGGACTATACCTATGATGATGTTTACCGGTTGGTTCAGGAAACCATAACAGACGCTGTGAACGGTAATCACAGCATAGAATATAATTACGATGCTGCCTTACCAAGAAGGATAACGGCGTAACTACTGCCTATACCTACGATGCGAATGACCGCCTGCTTTCTGAAGGAGACAACATCTACACCTATGATGCCTTTGGCAACATGATCGCCCAGACCGGAACCACTCCCAACGACTACCTGTTTACCGGCGAACAATACGACCCCAACATCGGATTCTATTACCTGCGCGCCCGTTACATGAACCCGAATACCGGGCGGTTTCTGACCATGGACACATATGAAGGTTCGCCTTTTGATCCAATGAGTCTACACAAATACTTGTATGCCAATGCCAGCCCGTTGATGTACACTGACGCATCAGGCGCATTTTCATTAGCAGAGATGACAGCTACTTTCTCCATATATGAAATGCTCCAATCAAGCGCTTACGGAATGGTAACGTGTGTACTATTTAAATCTGTTCAGTTATGTATTAACTCAACCATTTACGGAAAGGATTATACTCTTCAGGAAGTCGCCAAAGAAATTCTGATTGCTGCCGGTGTTGGGGCACTAGGTGGGGCTGCTGGATATATTGTGAAGTTTTGGTTAGCAAGTATAATGAAATTAAACTCAGATTTGTTTATAAGTATGTCAAGACAAGGGGCCGTTGGATTCTTTAGTCAACTAAGCAAAGAGTTTTGTGATTGGGCAATTTTTAAAAAGGATATAACCTGGACAGATGCAATTGGTAGGTCGATAACGGCAGGCTTTGCTGGTTTCTGTTTAGGAGGGGTAATAGCTAGAATTGACAATTTGGTTCCGGGAAGTATTTGTTGTCCAATAACTTTTTCAGGTCTTAAATTATGGGCATCGCGCCTTAGCGGGAGGCTTATTGAAAAAATGATTAGAGAATCAGTTAGAAATTACATCTGGCTCTTTAATGCCGACCCATTTCCAGAACCGACTAACTAGTTATTTACCTGTATGCTTGTAAACGGATATCTGGAATAAGCGTGGTATAGGAAAACCTGGGACAATGCGCGATAAGTATTTTGTCCCAGGTTAAAAATAGCTGAGTTCTTCATAGGTAATAATTGTCAAGATATATCCACAAAATTGGTGAAAACGGTATATTTCACATAATGTCAGAGGAATAAAAACAGACTGGGTTTTTATAAGCCTCCTCTCTCCATATGCGATTGACGTTTAAGCCTTACTACTGGTGAATTGCCACATGTTTCTTTAAGCCACGCGATTTCGCGGGTTACATCAGCTTCATACTGACTTTTAAAATTGGTTGGAATTACCTGGCGAGAGGATACATTCTTGGCCAGTTGGCGTAGGCTTTCGAGCATCTCAGCAGCTGTTATGTCTTTTTCGTATCTAATAATCTTCCAAGGGGGGTCCTTTCGATTCTCATCCTCGGGGAACCTTAGGATATTACTAGCAATTACTCTCGTCCCATCTTCATAATTAAGAATCAGTTCCATCCAGAAATAATCTGGGGCATTCTCGCCTGCCATCTTAAAGTAAACTACTGCAGTAATAGCTTCATCATCCTTAAATAGATTGGCAAGTAAGAAGGAGTACTCTTTGGTACCGTAATGGCGTCCTAGTTTAAATCCAAGATTCTCCAGCTCACTTATCATCTCTCTATATGTGTACCAGTATGATTTCATTTCTAATTCAACCAATGTAAGCCTGGTAGGTAGCGGCTTGATTATTAAGATTAAAGTATATATTCCGAAAAAAGCAGTTAAACATAGTATGGTGATGATTACTATACCGAGCAGTGAGACGGGATAATCAAGCATTTCTGTCCCTCCATAAAGCAAATGGAAAAATATAGTACAATATTATCGTATAACAGTTCAAAATACTAGTATATCACTGGTTAATATTGTAACGCTATCATTATTAGCCAAGGATGGACTAGTGCAGCGGTGCCACGGATGGCAAAGAGCTGCCCCACAGATCCAGATGTATCAATATCTTCTTGACGATAGCCAGATCTTCGATAATGGATATAATTCGCATGTGACCACTGCATTTAGAGCAGAGTAATGGATCCGTATGATAAATCTTTTGAATCAGGCGAGCCCAGTTTCTTGCACGGCAAAATTCTGGGCGTTGTGCCTAAACCCTTTATCCCCCAACTACAATGAATTTTATGAGAAACGGTGGTTTGCTTCATTACCCCCCCTTTTATATCCCTTCAAGCTGTTTAAAAAACTTCTATTGGAAAAAGGGCGCATCAAGGTAGAAAATACCAACGGAGCGATCCTTATGATATCCGGTGCGGATGACCAGATGTGGCCCAGCAAGCTCTTGTCCGAGCAGGCGGTGGAACGGCTGAAAAGCAGGAATTTTAAATATCCCTACAAACATCTTTCCTATCCGAACTGCGGACATGTCATCTGGGTTCCATATGGTCCACTGCCTCCCACGCGCACTGTGCATCCGGTGGATCATAATAGTTATATAGACTCTCGGCATTAACCGAGGGAAAAAGGAAACTGCAGGGACAAAAGGGGCATTTTACCATGGAAAAACACAAAGGGAAACGCAGCAGACAAATAAAAACTTAAAAAAGAGCATGCAAAAACAAGGGTCGACCCTAGCAATTTTTTCAGACCCCGTACGTAAGACAGAAGAGTTCTTTGATAACCAAAGGCTTTAAGCTGTAAGAAGAGTTGATTGAAGGTTAAGATCACTCTCCTTAAACCAGGCATCCATGTGCTGGCACATCATAATGCCATAAATGCGGATTGTCCCCATTTTAGTACTGCGGTGTCTGGCAGCTTCCAGCATATAGTCAACCTTTTCTCGCTTGTTTGAACGTTCGACGGTGGTCCTACGTTTGTAGGCGTTCTTCCACTCATTGCTGTTGCGAGCAATGGGTGGGAACAAGCGGAGATTCTCCTTGGTATAGGTATAAATGCATCTGCCGTAGGATGAAGTGGAACAAGGAGAATCGCAGGTAACGACACCTTTATTAACCAAAGGACAACGGTATTTACGACGACCACGGGTGTGATCATAACCATTATCCTTCATTTCCAGGCCCTTGTTGCAAATGGGAACACCCGATTCTGACAGAGAAAAATCATCTTTGTATTTTGTCTGCCCCAATCTTCGCTTGTTTAGATCTGTTATCCAAAACTTCTCGATTAGGTTCCAGTCCGGGGGTTGTACACGAAGAATTCCCCCTGTGTAATGTGTTTTTAACTGCTCAGCAACAAAAGACTGATAATCACGGTGTGAACGAAGAACAGGAAACATAAAAAACCCTCCAATCGTAGAGATGAGACTAAAGAAAGCCCCTCGTCGCGATTATTAGGTTGTTTTCAAAAAGTCAAGGGTTTATGCAAAAAAACATAGATAGTTATCGACAAATCCTTTTCACGATTACATCAGTTAACACAATTTGTATTTATGGAATTATGTGTAAACTGTTTGGTGTGTGTATTGTGGAGGAAAAAGGAAAAGCAGCTCGGGGGTAAACCCATGAGCTACCTGCATCGGCAAATGCCGAGAGTCTATTATTAAAAAAGGAGGTTCGGCTCTAAGTCTGAAACCCTATTGCTTCTCACTTTTCAGGTTTAAAATCACAGGGGGAATCCATAATACAATTTTTACAGGATTGCTTCGACACCGACAGGGGCTTTTCTTTCAGCAAGCTGCGGGCCATCATAAGCGCAGCTTGCACCTGTTGTTTCTCGCCTTCTACTGCCAGCATAACGCCACCCTCGGAACCGTCTACTCCGCCAGCGCTTACGACCGTGGCATCCAGTCCGAATAGCGTTTTCAACGCATTTATTTCCGTGTAAATTTGTCCCAAAGGCAAAATGGCCAAACCACAGCGCAGTCCCAGACTGTTATCAATACGCTTAATACCCATAACCTTTACTGCTGCCTGGCAGGAGGGAATCATCTTTTCATGGCCTACAGGGATAATGACAGGGGATCCACGTGCGGCCAAAACGCCAAAAGAAGCTCCCACGGTTCCTCCGCCGGGGTTGGCCATCAGCACCCCGGCATTCCCGCCGGCGTCAAAAGCATTAGCCCCTTTTATAAATACATCCTCATGTCCGAACCCGTTTAGAAATTCTATCCAGTCCGTTTCTATCCGTTGACCCTCTTCCAGGCATATATGAGATAAACGGTCTTCAGCGGTAACACAGGGCAGCCCTTTACTGATGACACCTGCCGCAAACAAACGTTGCTCTTCCGCTTTTATTAGACCCAGCTCATCAGCAATATAAGAATTGGTGGTGCCAACACAGATAATGACTTTGCCTTTGGTATACGCATGTCTAAATACGGGTTCATTGATTACTCCACGTGCAATGAGACGTTTGGCCGCCGCCGGGGATAAGACAAATGTAGCGATCATTCCTGTAACCTCCCGGTATTGGAATCAATTATATTGGCAATAGATCCGGTTACCCATGCCGGGGTTGTATATATGCGCTTCCACGGTCATTGGTCCGGAATATTTATCCTGCCAGCACCCGACTTTGTCTACACAAATTGTGCTATATCTTATTGCTCCTGCTCCAAATTTTCATATTTTGTGCTTCCTTTATTAGCCCATCCCGGAGGTCAGGATGAGCGATGGTTATAATTCGCTCAGCCCGCTCCCATGTGCTGCGGCCAGCCAGGTCGCATTTGCCGTATTCGGTAATGATAATGTGGGCCTGGGTACGGGGAACGCTTACTATTGATCCCTGGGGAAGCATGGGCACAATCCGTGACTGCAGGTTGCCCTGCTTATCCTGGTAGCTGGAAGTACAGCAAATGATGGCTTTGCCTCCTCTGGAACTATACGCACCGGTAACAAAATCCAATTGCCCGCCAGTACCGCTAATATGACGAGTACCCGACGACTCTGAGGAAATCTGTCCGTATAAATCTACCTCTATACAACTGTTTATCGACACAACATTATCATTCATAGCAATAATATAGGGATCATTGGTATAGGTAGTAGGATAGGCTGCCAGACTGGGATTATTGTCTATCCAATCATAGAGAAATTGACTTCCTGCGGCAAAGGCGTAAGTCGTTTTGCCCGTATCGATCGATTTTCGCTTATTGGTCAATTTCCCGGCCTCAAACAAATGAAAAAAGGCATCACATAACATTTCGGAATGACAACCTAAGTCTTTGAGATCGGATTCGGCCAGCAGCGTACCTACAACATTGGGCATACCGCCAATTCCCAACTGGATACAAGCCCCATCGACCATCTCTTTCATCACATGTTCAGCTATCTTCTTATCTGTTTCAGTAGGTGGAGGAACTGGTATTTCCACTACCGGTGAATCCGCTTCCACAATGTAATCCACCTCAGAAATATGTAATAATTCTTCACGCCCGCCGCAGGCCCAGGGTAATCCCGGACAAACCTCCACTACGATCTTCTTGGCAACATCACATATGGCGCGAAGGACGGCTACACTGCAGCTAAAATTAAAATAACCGTGTTTGTTCATCGGTGGAACTCTAAACATAGCTACATCAACATCGTCATATAGACTCTTTCTATAGAAGAGGGGATTATTGCGGTAAAGGTTAGGAATATGATAGGCATTTCCCTTGTCATGCTGGGCTCTATCTGCTCCGCCAAAATGCCAATTGTTCATAAAGAAGGTTTCGCCTTGCGGATCAACTTTCCAGATTTCATGCACTTTTGCACTCATAACCAGACGTATCTTAATATCATCAAGGTCATCCTTGCGAGCCGCCAATGCTGTATCCAGCGCATAGGGATTGGATAGAATCTGACCCCAATCAATCCAATCTCCGCTTTTGACAATCTTTACGGCTTCTTCAGCACTGACTAATTTAGAACGATACTCATCAGCATAAGACAAGCTGCTCACTCCTTGTTTTTTTCATTAATATCAGGTGCCAGTATTCGAGACTGTAACCATTACCAGCGTGCTGCTGAACAGACATATGAACAGCAGCTGCTAAACATCTTTGAAAACTAAATCGTAATCTTCGCCCGTTCCCGCATAAAAGCAATCTCGCGATCGATGTCGCCCTGAATTTCGGCGATGCGCTGAGCAGCATCAGAACCCTTAAGCAGACGGTTGAAGCGACCCTGCTTCATTAAGTATTCATCCACTGATTCAGCCTTCTTTTTACCGCTGATGATATGCGCGCTGGGGTTATTAAAGCTGATCTTGCCATTTTCCGCTTCCCATAACAACCAGGCACCGTTGCGTACAGCCATACGGCTCATTTGCACGGTTTCAGGCATATCGAACTGCCAGCCTAAATAGCGGGGGCCAGAATTTCGATGTATTTCATACCGGGAATGTTTTTGGCTTTTACCACCTTGTCGTACAGGTCGCCGGGATAAGCCACCGTGGCAGTAGCCACATAGGGAATATTGTGCTCCAGCATCAACAGGGCCATGTTTTTCTTGGGCTGGCGCTTGCCGGCGGGGGTGGTGGTAGTGAAACTGCCGCGCGGGGTAGCACCGCTGCGTTGCACGCCGGTGTTGCTGTAGGCTTCGTTATTATAGCAAAAAAAGATCATATTATCATTGCGCTCGGCTGCAGCTGAAAGCGCCTGGAAGCCGATGTCATAGGTGCCTCCATCTCCTACCCAACTGAATACAGTAGGCAGCTCGCCTTGCAGGCGGCCCTTTTCCTGCATTATTTCAAGGGCGTGGGTAATACCGGAGGCTGAAGATCCGGCAGTGGCAAATGTAATATTAATGCAGGGCCAATTGTAGGCCAGCCTGGGGGTCATGCCCATGCTGGCTACCGAGCAGGAGGGGGTCAGCAGCATGATGGCATTTGGGCCCAGAGCCTTGCCTACGATGCGCAGTGCCATGGTGGCGGGACAGCCGCCACAGGCCCCGTTTCCGCTTAAGACCTGCTCAATGTCCGGTAATTGTTTAATGCTGGTAGTCATATGTCATACATTCCTTTCATGGTCTATGCTATTTTTCATCCATCATGGCGCGAATCTCGGCGGCCATGAAGCGGCGAGTCAAATCGATGCCACCAATACCCATTACCCGGTTTTTAACCGTGATATCATTGCGTCGGCCAAAGAGCACGCTTTTCAGTTCTGCAGCCAAAATGCCGCCGGGGTGGCCGAAGTTATAGTTACGATCCAACACCATCACCTGAGCATTTTTCGGCAATACGCTGATGATATCCTCGGCAGGGAAGGGCAGATAAAGGCGCGGTCTGAGCAGACCGGCTTTTATGCCCTGCTCGCGAAGAATATCAATGGAAAGTCTTAATTCTGCCGCCATACTGTTGACCGCAAGGGCTACTACTTCAGCATCTTCCAGCCGATAGGTGTCGATGGTATCGCCATCCCACATGCCGGTGATATCCTTGTATTCCTGCGCCGCCTGCTTTACCAGCGGGATGGCTGCCATTATATCTTCTGACAGCATCTGGCGGAAGGGTGCATATTCGGACGCATTGGTCACATTGCTGAAGGAAGAGGGATGCGCCGGGTCGAGCCGCCATTCCGGTTCATGCAGCGGCAGGAAACGGTCGATATCTTCCTGTGGCGGCAGGGTAAGGGGCATCAAACAATGGGAGATGGCAAATCCGTCAAAGTTGACCATCACCGGAATATTAATCTGTTCGGCCACACGGAAGGCCTGCAAAATGGTGTTGAACACCTCCTGATTGGAGGAGCAATGATATTGGATCCAGCCGGTATCGCGTTGAGACATTGAGTCCTGATGATCAGCCCACAAAGTCCAGGGGGCAAAAATACCGCGGTTTACGTTGCACATTACTACCGGCAAACGTCCACCGGAAGCCATATGTAAAACGTCATGCATATACAGCAGACCGTTGGCTGAAGTGGCCGTGAAAACACGGGCGCCGGCAGCGGATGCGGCCACGGCAGCAGCCATGGAGCTGTGTTCCCCTTCTACGGGAATGAAACGGGCGTGCAATTCGCCATTTTCAACCATGGCGGCCAGTGCTTCCATAATGCTGGTCTGGGGTGTGATAGGATAACCGGGCACGACGTCCACGCGGGCACTTTTTACGGCCAGTGCTGCGGCGTGGGCCCCGGTATCCATTATAACTTGTGCTGCTTTCATACTGCTATGCCTCCTTTTCCATGCTGATTGCGCCGGTGGGGCATTCTACGGCGCATACGCCGCAGCCCTTGCAGTAGCGGTAATCAATCGTGCTTTCCTCACGGTTAATGACCGCTTCCGGACAATATACCCAGCAGATTTGGCATTTAGTGCATTTCTGAATGTCAACCACCGGACGGTGGGTTCGCCAGGAACCAGTATCACCGCCGGCTCCCTTCATCGGCCAGGAAATAGGCCGGTAGGCCTTCGTAACTGATTTCATTTGTTTCCATTCCTTTCGCTAATCCAAATACAACGTGTACTATCCTCTTATCTGCGTTACGGTGTTATAAGCCTTGCCAGCGGCACCCAGATTACGTTCACCACTACCCGGCCATTTATTCAAGATGGTTTGTTCCATAATATTTTGCGGAATGTTTAGCACCCGGCAAACCGCGCCAAACAGCGGAATATTGATAAAAGGTCCATCGGCCGAAAATAATCCGGCTTCCCGGGCAATCGCGTCTGCATCCACCTGCCAGGTAGGGTGCTTCTCCACGGCTACGGCGTGGGGAGCGTTGATGATCACAGCACCAAATTCATTAATGCCTTCATTGACCGCCTCTTTGGTCAGTTTCTCGCTCATCACCACCACATAATCCGGCAGCTCACATTGACTGTGCGCATGAATACTGGTGGCGGACATGCGCACTGCTGCCCGTACCGGCGCTCCGCGGCGTTCCACCCCAAAGAAAGGCAAGGCCTGCCCCTGATTACCATTTTCCAGCGCAGCCTGCGCCAGCAAGTGCGCCAGGGTAACGGAGCCCTGCCCCCCAAACCCGTTGATTCGTAGTTCTAGCATATTGTTCCTCCATTCTTCCCACCAAAAAATAAACCCTTCGCTCAAAACTCTGAGACGAAGGGATTAACTCCGCGGTACCACTCAATTTAACGACTTATGCCGTTCACTCCATCAGGATGCGGGATTTTTTGCCCCGATATCCCCTTCCTTTTAACGGTGGAAGTTCCGTCCGAGCCTACTTTCCAAAAATGATTTCGGTCGGCAACTCAAGAGTGAGTTCTGCGATGCCTCTTCGACCGCCTCACACCAACCAGCGGTTCTCTATAACCTGAGGATCAGCTTACTATTCCCTGTCATCGTCATTTTGAATATTGCATCCATTATAATGACCTGCTATTTTTCTGTCAACTATTTTGTTATGCCTTAAGCTGTGACCGCCTCGTAAAAAACATCAAAAGGGGTTCCAGCTCTGAGTCTGAAACCCCTTGGTAATTCAGGTAAAGTGGCACCCTACGGGCACACTGATGTTCACTTCGTTCACTAATAAAGTGGCGGAGAGGGCGGGATTCGAACCCGCGAACGCTTTTGACACGTTACTCGATTTCCAATCGAGCGCCTTCAGCCGAACTCAGCCACCTCTCCACATTATATAAAGTTATAGGTTTATCTTTACCCTGCACAGCAGGGTGGCTTACTTTGTTATAATATTCCGCGGTTGTCATCTAAAAGTCATGGCGGAGAGAGTGAGATTCGAACTCACGAGGCGGGGCTTAGCCGCCTACTCGATTTCGAGTCGAGCGCCTTCGACCAACTCGGCCATCTCTCCTCAAATCAGCAAAGAATGAACTTAGTATTTCGGCACATTCCCGCTCTAAAACTCCTGTTGTTATCTCCACCTGATGATTTAACCCGGGAAATCTAACTAAATCAAATATTGATCCTGCTGCTCCGGCCTTGGGGTCTCCGGCTCCAAATACCAGTCTTCCCAAACGGGCGTTGACCATTGCTCCGGCACACATGGCGCACGGTTCCAGGGTACAATACATGGTTACATCAGATAAACGCCATTTGCCCAGATGACGGGCTGCTCTTTGCATAGCCAGCATTTCCGCATGTGCGGTGGCGTCTTCCCGCAGTTCCTTTTCATTGCTGGCCCAGCCGATGATTTCATCATCCCGAACCATTACTGCTCCGATGGGGATTTCACCTTCCAGAAATTCTTTTCGGGCTAAGGCCAGGGCC
>JAQVWB010000039.1:11323-11937 GCA_028698695.1 Syntrophomonadaceae bacterium
CAGTCTCATATATATCTCATCGGACATCGAGGTTTCACCGCCAAATATGGTGCGCCCGAAGGGACTCGAACCCCTGGCACACGGTTTAGGAAACCGTTGCTCTGTCCTGCTGAGCTACGGGCGCTAGTCAATTACTATCCGCTCTCATCCAATTGAAGGTTGTCAAATACGGTTTAAAAATATGGCGCGCCCGGCAGGATTCGAACCTGCGACCTCCAGATTCGTAGTCTGTTACTCTATCCAGCTGAGCTACGGGCGCATAGTCTATTAAGTTTGCTTTGCATCCACAAAAATGGCGGAGAGAGAGGGATTCGAACCCTCGAGACAGGTATTAGCCGTCTACTCGCTTAGCAGGCGAGCGCCTTCAGCCAACTCGGCCATCTCTCCGTATTTAAAAAACCAGTTATTAATAATGGCGGAGGAGGTAGGATTCGAACCCACGGGACCGTGAAGCCCAACGGTTTTCAAGACCGCCTCCTTAAACCACTCGGACACTCCTCCACTAAGAGGACGCATCGCATACCCCAATGCAAATGAAAGTATAGCATAGCCTAAGCTTGATTGTCAATAAAGTAAACCAGCCTGACTAGACCCTTTTTATGACTACTCAATAG
>JAQVWB010000040.1:0-2311 GCA_028698695.1 Syntrophomonadaceae bacterium
TTTCAAAGAACAATCTTTAGGTACCGCCCTTTGGGGCGGTACTGATAAGTGAACAGGTGGTTTCTTTACCGCGTATCGGTGGTTTTATAAAACTGAACCTGCGGTTCTAAAACCGCGTAATATGCATAGATAGTAATCCAGACAGTTATTAATGGAATGGTAAACAATATTATCATCAATTTCTTCGTATTCATGCACCAGTATGTTCCTCAGACCTGTGGAAGGGGCAATTTGCAGGGCGAATTCCATAGGAATAATGTTCAATTCTGCAATATCAATAAAGGAATTGAAGTAATCGGTGGCACCCTTGTTTCCATGCATGGTTAACAGCATGTTATTTATATCAGTTGCACATTCCACAATTAGTTGCATAACCCGCTCAATTGCCCGTCTATATATCGAATTATCCTTATATTCCTGCAGGGTAATATCAGCAAAACCTTTTAATTCCTGATGATAATAATATAGCTTAACAAGCTTGACGCAGATTTTATCTTTGTCGGGCATTTTTTAATTCCTCCGCTAGTTCTTTCTGGAAAACTGCATTTTGTGCCTGGCGAAATTTTTTGGTTTCATAGTAGCATTTATACAGATATGGGCATAAAGATTTGAAATAGCCCTTCTTTTCTTCATATAGAACCATACCATCTTGTGCAACCGCTTGTTTTAACAGACCGGAAGCAGTTTGCAAATTAACCAGGTGAAGGTCACTTTTTTTATGCAATAGTATTAAATCGGTCATAAAATCATAGAGTTGTCTGGCATCCAATGTCTGCCGTGATATGAAGGCTAGGTCAATATCACTGTGGTTCGGGTCATAATCGTGCTGTCGTGCATAACTGCCGTAATAAACCAGGAGGCGCAAATCATAATTTTGTACTATTTGCTCTAATTTATTTTCATCAATTATTAGTTGCATTTGTTAATACCTCCCAAAAAGTTCTGTTTTCATAGTAACATAAAATATCATCATGGGCGATAGTCAAAGATTTTCATGTTTGCTGTAGATTAGCAGGGGTGTCGCGGCCCCTCCATTCTCTTAGCTGTTCCCCGTTTCCCGGCTCTCCTTTTCCATCTTCCCCTGACCGCTCACTCCAACTTTGCATTTCCGCTTAAAGTTATTGACCCGTTTTTTCGATATAAGTTATAAGTGAATTTAGTACAAGGATGTACGCTGGTGGACAAGGAGGTATCACCATGATTATTAGTCAGTCAAATGTTGAGATGACGGCCAGTCATCAGTTTGAGGAGTTTTCCCGCACTGAGGAACGGCTGCGCATGTGGGTTGGTAATCCCCCCAATGCTCAGGGGCAGGCCCCCTCTACTCCTGCCGTACCTGCCGGACCCCCCGCTGATACAGTTGAACTTTCACCTGAAGCTCTGGCGTTGCAGAATAAAGATGATGAGTTTGCCTGGGAGATTCCTGATCATGAGAAGATTAAGCTCAAGGCATTGCTGGCTTTGTTGGAAGCCTTTACAGGCAAGAAGCTGCGGTTTAAGTTTTTAAAAATTGATAGTGATGAGGATATGAAGCAGGTTGAAAACCTGAGAAGTGCTAATGCATCCCCGGCCCAGCCAAGGGCGGGATGGGGTCTGGAGTATGATTATTCCGCCACGCGTTATGAGCATGAAGCCGTACAGTTTCAGTCTTCCGGAACGGTTAAAACGGCGGATGGGCGGGAGATTGGTTTTTCCGTAAATATGAATCTGGAGCGTAGTTTCCTGTCCCATGAGGAGTTTCATTTGCGGGCGGGGGATGCGTTGCGTCCGATTGACCCGCTGGTAATTAATTTTGGCCGTTCTTCGGTGGCTCTTGGTCAGGATAAGTTTGAGTTTGATCTGGATAATGACGGGCAGACGGAAATGATTTCGTTTGTGGCTCCGGGCAGTGGCTTCCTGGCTCTGGATATTAATGGCGATGGTATTATCAATAATGGCGGAGAATTGTTTGGGCCGCAGACCGGGAATGGTTTTGCGGAATTGGCCCGTTATGATCTGGATGGCAATAATTGGATTGATGAGAATGACGATATTTATGATAAGTTACGTATCTGGATCAGGGATGAACAGGGGAAGGATGTTCTTTTTGCCCTGGGTCAGAAGGGCATAGGGGCTATATTCCTGGGCAGTGCCGCTACGCCTTTTGCATTGAAGGATTCAGCCAATCAGGCCCATGGACAGTTGCTGACCAGCGGGGTGTTTTTGCATGAGAGCGGTGAGGCGGGGGTTATTCAGCAGATTGATTTACTGGCCTGAGGATGAGCACCTCTCCAAAACCAGGTAGCGGCGAATTTATTCGCCGTTTGGAATG
>JAQVWB010000040.1:2321-11928 GCA_028698695.1 Syntrophomonadaceae bacterium
TTCAGCAGATTGATTTACTGGCCTGAGGTAGGGCGAAATTATTCGCCGGTTGGAATGAACGTACTGCGAATGAACGCTTCGAATGAATTCGAAGCTACGGGGTGAGGTAGCGGCGAATTTATTCGCCGGGACGGCTCACCGATGCAAATTGAGGATTCAGGATGAATATAGTATATAGGACAAAGGTACGGTGTTGTTTGTGTTGATTTGGCTAAAGGAAACCGGAGTTAAAACCGATAAAATAGTTAGACGATAGTCTATCCCTATGGAGGTGTTATCTGTGCGAGTAGAAAGTCAGGCAGTAGTTGAATATCCGCAGGTGCGTCAGGAAGCTGTTCGTGATATTCCGTCCCGGCCTGCAGAGCCTGCAATTGACGCTAAACCAAAGGTTAGTGTTGATGATCTGCCCATGGTTCGTCAAAAGGCAGACAGCGAAGCATTACAGGAGGCAGTGGGAACAGTTAACCGGGCACTGGAAGTCAGTAATTATCATTTGGAGTTCAAGGTGCATGAGGGCAGCGGGCGCTATCAGATTAAAGTGGTGGATTCGAACAGTAAAGAGGTGTTACGCGAAATACCACCGGAAAGAATATTGGATTTGGCTGCCGATATTCGTAAAATGATGGATAAAATTCTGGGATTGCTCGTAGATGAAACGGTCTGATACGAGCAGGCAAGGTTTTTTACCTGAGTGTTTTGAACAGGCAAGGATTACGTGCCGGGTCAGTCGGGTTGGGTATATCTTGACAGCTGGTGGTTTTATTAGAGGAGGTTGTTTTTAATGAATATATATGCTCAAGCCTATAATCAGTATAAACGGGCCGAGGTGGAGACTGTTTCTCCGGAGAAATTGCTGCTGCTTTTATTTAAAGCTGCTATTAAGGATTTGTCCAATGCACAGAAGGCTATCCAGGAGAAAGATATGAATTTGGCCCATAATGAGTTTATAAAGGTCCAGGATATCCTGGTGGAGTTGATGTCTTCACTGAAAATGGAGTATGAAGTATCAAACTCGCTGTATGCCTTATATGATTATATGCAGCAACGCGTTATTGAAGCCAATATGCAAAAGGATATTGATATAGCCGTTGAAATCGAAGGTTTTTTCCGGGAGCTTTATGAAACTTTTCAACAGGCGGAACGTATAGCCCGGGAGCAGCGGACACCGGTAAAAGAAATAAAGAATCAGATTCCATCCGCCGAATTGGCAGGAAAAGTTGCTGCAAGGCCGAGTGTTAATGTACAGGGATAATATTATGGAAGTTCAGCATATGGTCGATTGGCAGGATAAGTTAAATCGGGTGGAAATTCTGTGGAGTGAAATGCTGCGTATATCTGAACAGCAGTTGGCACTCCTGCAGACTTTTAAACCTGAAGATGAGACTGGTTTGCAGCAGTTACAGGAGTTGTTGTCCCAACGCGAGGGTTTAATGCAACAGATTGATGCTATGGCTGGAATTCATGATCAGGGAGATAAGTTACAGGAAGCGGCACAGAGCAATAATAGTGAGAGCAGAGAAAAAGCTGATGCCCTGTATCAGGCCTTTAGAAACAGTTTGGACAGGATAATGCCACTTATGACAGCTATTCAGGAAAATGATGAGAAGATGAAATCCCAAATGTCTGAGGCACTGCAGGTAATGGGGAAAGAATTAGTACAAGCCAGAGAGTCATCCAGGGTAAACCGGGCGTATACCCAGTCAGGGGTAATTTCGGAAGCCTGGTTTTTTGATGATAAGAAGTAAGGAAATAGGAGTATTAAGAGGTTTAATAATATGCAGGATATTATTACAAAGATTGTCGAAAATTATAATAGGCAAATAGAATTGTATAATGATATGGCTGATTTAGCCAGGCAACAGTTAGACAGTTTAGAGGCCAGGCTGGATGGTACATCTGAAAACACCAATCTGGCACAAGTTTTAATTAATCGACAACAGATATTGGGGAAAATAGAAGAACTGGAAAATATAAACAAAAGCTTACGGCAACGCACCTGCCAAAAGATGGGGATAGAGGCGTTTGTATTAAGCCAGCTAAAGCCAAATTTAAAAGAAGAAGAATATCAAGGTTTGCAGGAAGTACTTAAAAATATGGGCAGTATACTGGTCGGGATTCAAGAGATAGATGATAAGAATCAACAGCTTATGAACAGGACCCTGGTATCCAGCCGCAAGCGGGGAGTAACGGACAATCAGGCCCGCAATGCCTATAACCAAAACAAAAAGTAGTCTACACAGGGGGACGTTTGAGACTATTGAAAAAGCCCTCTCAAGCGTGTCATGCTGAGGTCTCGTAGGTGGAAGGCCTAATATTACGGACTCCCGAAAGAGATCCTTCGTCGCCTGCAGCTCTTCAGGATGACATTTAGGGTACTTTTTCAGTATTTTCGGATGTTGGTGCACCCCTTGCCATTTATTGCACAAATGTATATAATATACGATACGGGTCAGTGGTCAGGAAGGTTTTACCAGGACTACAGGTCTAATATCCTAGTGAAAAGAGGGATCTTGTTAGTATGTTTGAAGACAAAACTTTAGTGTGTCAGGATTGTGGGCAGGAATTTATTTTTACCGTTGGGGAACAGGAATTTTACAATGAAAAGGGATTCGAGAACGAACCGAAACGTTGCCGGGATTGCCGGACTAACAGACGTAATACTCGCAGTGGCCCCCGGGCTCCGCGTGAAATGTTTACAGCTGTTTGTGCAGAATGTGGCGTTGAAACCGAGGTTCCTTTCAGACCGGTGGATGGCCGTCCTGTGTATTGCCAGGAGTGTTTCCAAAAGCAGCGCGCTCAATATTAATACAGTGATTAATAAGGTATTTATACCCGGGTTTAGCAACTAAGCCCGGGTTTTTAGTTTTCTGACTTTGTCAAGGGGACTAAAACTGGGTCTTGCCGCAATCAGGACAGGAGTCACCATCGCTCCAATGCCCGCAGGTGCATTCCCAGGAAGGGTCATCAAGATCCCATCTTTTTTGGTAGTACATTTCCACAACGTCATCATATCCATCAGTATTTTCCATCAGCCAGGCCATAGTCACCCGTTCGCCGCCACATTCTCTGAGCCCGCGTTCAATCAGAGTTTCTTCCCGGGGTTCATCTTTTTTCTTTTTACGTCCAAAAAACATAGTCAATACCTCCAGTTTTCATAAAATAGCGGGGGTTATACCCGCAGCCGGTCCATATGATCTGCTTTTCAGTAAATATGAGTGATGTTTATTAAATTATAACAAATATTTAGCGAGTTCGTGGTTGGACACAGGGGGTTTCTTCTCAATATTGTAGAGGAGGCTTTTAGCCACCTTCGCGGAAGTTAAAAGCTTCCGCCACGAGGGCTACGAGCGCTTCCGCTACGAGGGCGCCTAATTCCTCGCCCCTTCACCCTTCATCTGCCAAATAATGGTTGGAGGATTTTTGCAGTTAAAGGTAGAATAATATATATAGCAACCGGGAAAGGAGTGGTCGTATGAAGTTTGATATCAGAGGAAGGAATATCGATATCACGGAAGCATTGAAGGATTATACCACTAAGCGGCTTTCCAAGTTGGAGAAATATATTGAGGATGTAAAGGAGGCTCAGGTTGCCCTCTCGGTTGAAGGCGATGATCATAAGGTTGAGGTGACGATTCCCTTGAATGGAATGTTGCTTCGCGGCGAGGAAGCTACCGATGACATGTATACTTCTATCGATATGGTAGTTGAGAAGCTGGAAAAACAAATTGAGAAGTACAAGACCCGCCTCTATAAGAATTATCGGGGTGCCGGTCTGAAGAAAGCTATGGCTGAGGAAGCCCGCAAGGAACTGGAGGCGGCCAACAGCCAGGTGGATAGTTTTAAAATCGTACGCACGAAGCGCTTTGCCCTGAAACCCATGGATGAGGAAGAAGCTATTATGCAGATGAATTTACTGGGACATAATTTTTTCGTGTTCTATAATGCAGTAAGCGAAGAGGTTAATGTGGTTTACAAGCGCAAGGATGGTCACTATGGTTTGATTGAACCAGATTTTGACTAGTTGAAGCGGGATTACAAAAAGTGTTAATATAAAATTTGAAGATTTATTATGGAGGAATCAATTATGATTCCTCTTTTCTATGAGGAAGGTCTGATAAGATGATTAAAAACCTGGTCAGAAATTTGCTGGACGATAATGAAAAAGAAATAAAACGCTTGCGTAGGAAGGTAGCGATTATCAATGATTTGGAAGCTGAGTTTGAAAAGCTCTCGGCTGATGATTTCCCCAAAAAGACTGAGGAGTTTCGCGAAAGGCTAAAGCAGGGAGAGAGTTTAAACGATATATTACCTGAGGCTTTTGCTTTAATCAGAGAGGCTTCCAAGCGGACCCTAGGGATGCGGCATTTTGATGTGCAGTTAATTGGCGGCATGGTGCTGCATGAAGGGCGTATTTCGGAGATGAAGACTGGTGAAGGTAAGACCCTGGTGGCAACTTTACCAGCCTATTTAAATGCTTTGCCAGGCAAGGGTACGCATATTGTTACCGTAAATGATTATCTGGTTAGTCGTGACGCTGCCTGGATGGCCCCTGTTTATGAGTATTGCGGTTTGTCAGTGGGAGTAATTGTACATGGGTTGACTTATTTGGAGAGAAAGGCCGCCTATGAGTGTGATATTACTTATGCCACTAATAATGAGCTGGGTTTTGATTATTTGCGGGATAATATGGTGGTCAATCCCGATAATATGGTGCAGCGTGGTCAGTATTACGCTATTATCGACGAGGTTGACTCGATTTTAATTGATGAAGCACGTACGCCGCTGATTATTTCCGGTGAAGGCGACAAACCGACGGAGTTATATTATCGGATTGCCAAGTTTATACCCCGTCTCGTGAATGAAGAAGATTACAAGGTAGATGAGAAGGCTCACCTCGTAACCCTTACCGAAGAAGGGGTTCAAAAGGTGGAGAAGGCTTTTAATGTAGATAATTTATCCGATGATATGGAGATTGCCCACCATGTAAATCAGGGTCTGAAAGCTCATTGTCTGATGAAACGTGATCGTGATTATGTGGTCAAGGATGATCAGGTAATTATTGTTGATGAGTTTACCGGTCGGCTTATGTTTGGCCGCCGCTACAGCGACGGGTTGCATCAGGCCATCGAGGCCAAAGAAGGGGTAAAAATTGAGAAGGAATCCCAGACCCTGGCAACCATAACTTTTCAGAATTATTTTCGTATGTATAAAAAGCTGGCTGGTATGACTGGTACTGCCAAGACCGAGGAGGAGGAGTTCCGTAAGATTTATGGTATGGATGTAATAGTCATTCCTACTCATCGACCTATGGTGCGGGATGACCAGGAGGATTTTATTTATCGTACCGAAGCAGGTAAGTTCCAGGCAGTAGTCGAAGATATTGTTAACCGTAATCGTACCGGGCAACCGGTTTTAGTGGGTACAATTTCCATAGAGCGTTCCGAGCTTCTCAGCGATATGCTGAAAAAACGCGGAGTAGCGCATCAGGTCTTAAATGCCAAGTACCATGAGAAAGAGGCTCAGATTATTGCCCAGGCCGGTCAGAGAGGTACAGTAACCATTGCTACTAATATGGCTGGACGCGGTACTGACATTGTCCTCGGTGAGGATGTGCCTGGATTAGGCGGTTTGTATGTGCTGGGAACCGAGCGCCATGAAGCACGCCGCATAGACAATCAGCTTCGCGGCCGTTCCGGTCGTCAGGGTGACCCGGGTGAGTCCCGCTTTTATGTTTCCCTGGAAGATGATTTAATGCGTTTGTTTGGTTCAGCCAATATTGAGGGTCTGATGGATCGACTGGGTATGGATGACAGCATGCCCATAGAGAATAAAATGATTTCCCGTACCATAGAGAACGCGCAGAAACGCGTAGAAGGCCGCAACTTCACTATTCGTAAGAATGTGCTGGAGTACGATGATGTAATTAATAAACAGCGTGAAGTGATCTACAATGAGCGGCGCAAGGTGCTGTATGGACAGGATCTGAAAGATACGGTCGAAGCCATGATTGATGAAGTTGTTGATCAGGTAGTAGATGGTTTTGCCGGAGAAATTAAGTTTTCTGATGATTGGGATTTACCCGGACTGATAACTTATATTGATCAGAATATCTTACCCGGGGCAAATTTAACTAATGACGATTTGGTGGGTATGACCAAGCGTCAGGTTAAAGGGTTGCTGATGGAGAAAACCATGGCTTTGTATCAGGCCCGCGAAGAGGAAATGGGCAGCGAGACTATGCGGGAGCTGGAGAAGGCCATAATGTTGAATATTATTGATGAGAAATGGATGGACCATATTGATGCCATGGATCAGCTGCGTAATGGGATTTCATTGCGCGCCTACGGTCAGAAGGATCCTTTGATTGAGTATAAGTTTGAGGCTTTTGATGCGTTCCAGACAATGATTTACAGTATCAAGGAAGATGTAGTCAGGTATATTTTACGGGTCAGAGTAGTGCAGAAGCCTGAGGAGCGCAAGATGTTTGTAAATCAGGGCGAAGATGCAGAGAAGAAGCCGGTTAAGGTCGGACAGAAGATCGGGCGTAATGATATGTGTCCCTGTGGAAGTGGCAAGAAATACAAGAAATGTTGTGGAAGAGGGGTTAGTTAATGGATCTGGCAACTCTGATCGGATTGCTGATCGGTTTAGGCGGACTGATAGGCGGCTTCCTCCTGGAGGGCGGCCATATAGGAATGCTGATAGTCGAGACTGCCTTTATAATCGTAGTGGGTGGCACTATAGGTGCGACAATGGTCTGCTTCACGATGGATGAATTGAAAAAGATTATTTATTATCTGAAAGTGGTATTTGTTGATACAAAGATAGATTATGAGTCGGTAGTTGAGACGCTGGTTGATACAGCAGATAAAGCCAGACGGGAAGGGTTGCTCAGTTTGGAGAGCCAGTTGTCTGAAATTGATAATGAGTTTCTTACCCGAGGTTTGCAGTTGGTAATTGACGGAACTGACCCCGAGCTGACCCGCCACATGCTGGAGATGGAGATAGAGGCATACGAAGGCACCGAAATGGTAGGTTCTGAGATATTTATGACCGCCGGTGGTTTTGCACCTACCATGGGTATTATAGGGACAGTTATGGGTTTGGTTCATGTGTTGAGTAATATAGATGATCCCAGTAAATTGGGCGGTGCCATAGCCGTTGCTTTTTTGGCCACTCTTTACGGGGTTGGTTCAGCCAATGTTTTGTGGATTCCTTTTGGTCAAAAGATAAAGGTAAAGACTGGGAAGAAGACTTTGTTAATGGAACTGGTTTTGGAGGGGGTTCTCTCCATACAGGCCGGAGAAAATCCCCGCGTCATCCGCGAGAAATTAATGACTTTCCTACCCCCGGATTCCCGGGAAAATATCCAGGAGCAACAAGCCCAGCAGGCAAGGATGTGATTAAGTGGCCAGAGGTCGTAAAAAAAAGCATGCTGAAGAAGGCAGTAACGAGCGCTGGTTGATTACTTATGCTGACCTGATTACCCTGTTGATGATTTTTTTTATTCTTATGTATACAATGAGTCAGGTGGATGTAAAGAAATACAGTGCGGTAGCCAATTCGCTCAGTGTGGTGCTTACCGGACAGGCTTTGTCAGTGCTGGATACCCAGGGCCCTTCGCTGGTAGAGGGAATTTCCGGCCAGCTGGTTCCCGAGGGGCCCGGGGAAGTATCTGAGAATCAGGGTCAGTTAACTGAAGTAAAAGAGTTAATCAAAGAGTTTATTGAAACCAAGGATATGGAGGCGGCCGCAAAACAGGGCAGCGGCAAGACTACCAAGCTGAGTGATTCCATCATGGTTTATGAGCAGGAACGGGGTCTGGTAATAAGTTTCAAGGATACGTTACTGTTTGCCAGTGGTTCGGATGAACTTACTCCGGAGGCTTATTCAATTATCAGCCAGGTAGGTGAGGCTCTGGCCAAATTGCCTAACTATATTCGCGTGGAGGGACATACGGATAATTTGCCTATTAATACGGCACGCTTCCCTTCCAATTGGGAGTTATCGGTATTAAGAGCTTCCGGTGTGGTGCATGTCCTCCATGAAGGTGCGGGTATCCCAGCGGAGAAGTTATCCGTTATCGGCTATGGAGAGTATCGCCCGCTGGTAACCAATGAGGATAATACGAGCCGGTCCATGAATCGGCGCGTGGATATTGTTATTCTGAAGAAGAAGTATGATTATTTCGAACCGGCTACTGCTGAAGAGTAGGAATAGGTTTTAAACGGCATAAAAATTTTTATTTGAGGAGGGAATGCTGTTGATGGAAGATCCCAGAACAGCCTGTCGGGAAATCATAGCCAGGCTGCAGGAAATGAGGGCTCCTCTTTGACCTGGATAATTCAATTCAAGTAATTGCAGAACTGGAGAAAAAGACTGCGCAGGAGAATTTCTGGAATGATAATAACGAAGCCCAGTCGGTTTTAAAACGTATTAGTGATCTTCGTGACGGAGTGGAACTATATGAGAATCTTCTGCATAGAGCCCAGTATATTGATGGTTTGTTGGAGATGGCTGAAGCTGAACAGGAAATGGAGCTTTTTCGGGAAACGGTTCATGATTTGGAGGCTTTGTGCAAGGAGTTCAGAGATTATGAGCTGGTAATATTGTTTTCCGGAGAACATGACAGAAACGATGCTATTGTTTCCCTGCATGCCGGAGCCGGTGGAACTGAGGCTCAGGATTGGGTGCAGATGATGTTGAGAATGTATACGCGCTGGGCAGAGTCCAGTGGTTACAAGGTGGATGTGCTTGATTTTCTGGATGGGGACGAGGCCGGGGTTAAGAGTGTCACTTTCCTCGTAAAAGGGGATTATGCGTATGGAAAGCTCAAGTGTGAAACCGGCGTACATCGATTAATTCGTATTTCTCCGTTTGATTCCACCGGGCGTCGTCATACTTCTTTTGCTTCCGTGTCAGTTTTGCCGGAAGTCAGTGAGGAGATGGAGATTAGTATTAACCCGGATGATTTGCGCATTGATACTTATCGCTCCGGGGGCGCCGGTGGTCAGCATGTAAACAAGACCGATTCAGCCGTGCGCATTACTCATATTCCCACCGGGGTTGTGGTTCAGTGTCAGAATGAACGCTCTCAACATGCCAACCGGGCAGCTGCTATGAAGGTTCTGACCGCCCGGCTTTTTGAGATTAAAGAACAGGAGGCCGAAGCCAGCCGGCAGAAGCTGAAGGGTGAACACAAGGAGATTGCCTGGGGCAGTCAAATCAGAACTTATACTTTGAATCCGTTTACCCTGATCAAGGATCATCGTACCAATTTGGAAATAGGGAATGCCAATGCTGTATTGGATGGCAATTTAGATGATTTCATTTATGCTTATTTAGATTTAAAGTCATGCCGGGGGGCAGAATAATTAAAAAGCATACAGGAGGAGCAAGTGAGAGAGATTACTCAGGAAGCTTTGGATTTAGTTTGCAGCAAGGCGCAGGAGATTAGAAGAAATATTATTACCATGCTGGGGGAAGCGGGTTCCGGTCATACCGGTGGGAGCCTGTCAGCAGCCGATATTCTGGCCTGTTTGTATTTTTGGGAGATGCAAGTGGACCCGAAAAGACCTGGTTGGGAGGATCGGGATCGTTTTGTACT
>JAQVWB010000232.1 GCA_028698695.1 Syntrophomonadaceae bacterium
GTTATATTAAGAAAGATATATTTGAAGAAATCCTTGGGCTTGGTTATAATGGTGGCCGCACTCAGGCTTTCGTTTACATCAATAAATTGAAGCTGGAATATGGACTTACTACCCTGGATAGCATTGAGGTTCAAAAGAAAATAACACCATATGTCAAACCATTAGATTCCAGAAAATTAGCCAAATATATCGGGGGTTCAATCTCAGACATTGAAGATCCCGATGAAAGAAGCTGTATGAAAACATTAATTGCTTACCTGCCGGAACTTCAAATAGTCAGAAAATTGGTACAGATATTTCGAACCATGATCAAGCGAGGTTGTGGCAACATATCGAGATGGATAGATTTTGTTAAAAAATCGAAGCGAAAATTATCCGGACTGAAATCATTCGCTTATGGTTTATCCCGAGATATAAAAGCCGTGGAAAACGGAATAAGATTGCCTTGGAGTAACGGCACTGTCGAAGGACATGTGAACAGAATAAAATGTATCAAGCGCCAAATGTATGGCAGAGCCAGTTTTGAACTACTGCGCAGGAAAGTGATACTGTCTCAGCATGGGTAACCGTCCCCAAATGTGACGAAGAACCACTTTGACCGGAATTTACATCTGACTGACCGGATTCCATATTATCATCAGATATGTATATTATCATTTGCTGTTGATAACGAGCAAAAAAATTGAGAATATGTTTGTGCATGGGCAATGAAATTAGAAGATCGCCTGTACAACTTTGACATCTTGTTATAGTCCAGACTTTTTGTTAAGATTATAGAAACTCAATTGTTTTGTTTCTGTTTTGCAGCAAAAATAGTGCATTATGGAAATAAAGTTTGTTTGAAGTAGATCATAAAACTTTTACTCAATGATGCTAATCCGGGATTTTGGTGAAAGAACATACCTGCCCTCAAATACTGCTGAAAAGGACTGGATGGTTTTAAAAAGAAGCATTTTTATAGAAACTTTTTTCAAAATTTCAGTTAATTCTGTACAGGTAATCGAAAAAAAATCAACTATCTGTGTAAAAACTGCTAAGTCATCTATCTTTCGTTCCAATCATATCTGTCAAAATGAAACTTTATTAATTTATAGCACATCAGGATCAAATCAGTCTTTGATTATTAAAGAACCGATAAAATTTGTAAAATCAGTGATTTTCCCTTCAGCGCTGGCTTTTTCCAGTGCTTTCATATACTCAGGCCTCCTTTCGACGGGAATTACAGTCCACTCATATCCACCGGAAATAAGCATGACATTCATCAAAAAACGCCCGATTCTTCCGTTTCCATCCATATAAGGGTGTATATAAACAAAAATGAAATGTCCCAGAATGGCCCGGACTCGTGCATCCGGTTCATCTTTCAGTAAATCAAACAATACGGGCATAGCATCTCGCACTGCTTCAGGATTTAAGGGAGTGTGCATTGATCCCCTGATATAGACCTGACTTGATCTGTAACCAGCCAAATCGACAGGACTCAATAAACCGATAGCAACACTTGGTGCGAATAATTCTCTGTACCATGTACTATGATCAGAATTCGCTACTTCCCCAGGATTCTTTCCTTCCAGGATCACTTTAATGCTATTTTTTACCGCCTCAAATGCCTGAAAATAACCCCTGGCAGCCATGGCATTCTTCTGTTGTTCATCAGATGCATCGGTGTCGGGTTTCCAGTTCCCGCTCCTTACTTTTTCAATTAATTCATTGGTTACCCTATAGCCTTCTATTGACAAGGAATGATAGGCATCTAAACGGTATTGCGCGTTAATGCGTTCCAGACAGCTTTCAATATCTGCATTAATATGATCTGTTTTGGGAAAATTTATTAAAACGGATTCCCTCATTGCGGTCCACATTAATTTTATCCTGGTAACGTAAGGAGATGTTATCCGGACAAATGGGATTGGAGCCTGCTCCTCAAAAGGATCCTCCTCCCGAATATCATATCCCAGGCTTTTCATAGTTTCAATAATCTGATCTGCGACGGCTATATTCCCGATGTTGCGAAAAGCACCGGCAAGACGGCCAGCTTTTTTTGATTGCCCTTTATCAATTAGAATTTTCAGCAAGTCTGAAGCATCCGGGATCAGAGATAAACAGGTCCTAGCGGAGATAATATCTGATCTAAAAAAAGTTAGACTACATTCTATTAAAGCCTCCGGGAGAGAATAAAGATTTACATTGAATTGTTGCTCTGTGCGGATTGGATTGGCAATACTGGATTTGAAATACAATATCGATGTATTGTGTAATAAATTTAAGACGTTATTCGTCCCTTTGAGCGTACGGATAATTACTTGAGTTGGAACAGTAATATTGCCGCTGTAAAAAGATAATGACTGGTCAGGGGATAAACACCAGTCATTGCCAAATCTGGAATTGGCGTATGCAGAAACAAAATGCCAGAACGAGGTGTACCAGTTTGTTGTGTCTCCGGGAGCGCTATCCGGACGGGAAGAAATATACCATCCTTTCATTACCTCCTGCAAGAACCCATTCGTTAACAACCGTTCCAAATGAACCCTGGAAAGGTCAGATGACTTTACAACTGCAAGGCCATTGCCATTTTGTAGTTTTTGTAATTCCATCAAAGAATCTGCTAATCTTTCCTGTATTGTTGCCATGGCATAGCTTTAATTATAATACCAATAATTATTACATGATCTCTTTCAGCAGTACTTCATCATACAGTACAATTACTCTTATATTTCGTTGTGCTATCACTCTTATATGTCGCTGTATTATTACTCTTATATTCCGCCGTGCTATTACTCTTATATTCTGCAAATATATTGTATGTGAATGAATTAAACAACCAGTTGTAGCATCAAAATTGTCATTAATGTTATCCCTATCAGGATCAGTAGGTATATCATCATGAAAAAAAGAGATATTTAACCTGGTGGCATTTGACTGGGATTCAAAGGACAAGAGGAAGTAAACTTAATTT
>JAQVWB010000233.1 GCA_028698695.1 Syntrophomonadaceae bacterium
CCACCTTGTAGGCCGGTTCTTCCCAGACCCGCTCGTAAATTTCCTCAGCCGGGAAGATACGCCCCGGAAAGCGCATTAACAGCTCCATGATCTTCGTTTCCGTGGCGGTCAATCTAATCGGTTCGCCATCAACCGTCAGGGTATGGCTTTCCAGGTCAAAACACAGCCCGCCGGATTGCAGGAGGTTGGCCCGGTTTGTTACATTGACATCCCCCAGGCGCAGATAGCGCCTTAACTGCGACTTGACCCGGGCCATAAGCTCCATGGTGTTGAAAGGCTTGGTGACATAATCGTCGGCACCCATGGAAAGACCCAGTATTTTATCCGTATCTTCCGATTTGGCAGATAAAATGATTATAGGAATATTTTTCTCTTCCCGAATCTTCAGAGTTGCCGATAGCCCATCCAGTTTTGGCATCATCACATCCAGGATAATCAATTGTATGTTCTGAGTACTGATAATATCGAGTGCTTGTAATCCATCATACGCCTTTAGTACCTCATAACCCTCGTTCTGGAGGTTGATAGCGATGGCATTAACGATTTCCCGGTCATCATCGACCACCAGGACCCGTTGTTTTTCCACAAATATCACCACCCTTCATTCGTAAGTAGTAAACCCAAGAACCTTGGCTATACCTTAAGTGGCAATGCTTACAAAAAACCGGATTAATTTCTTAAGAATTTCTTACATTGGCTTAATAGCGATTTCTGCTTATTCTATTGTACTGATCCTTCTCTGTTTCAAATATTTCTCGTCGGTTCTGTAAACTCTATTTGTTTCTTACCGATGTCAGAAGTATAGTAACAGATATTCTTCATAGTCCCACCTCTTATAGAAGCATAAACCATTTACTATTAATTTTCATAAATAAAATAGTGATTCTACTGCAAAAAGGTATACTGTGCTGGTTTGGATGAATAAATATTCCGTCACCAAGACTCCGCATGGGAAACACCAACCTTATTGGCGACCGAAGGGAGTTTTCACCATGTTCCGTCGACGGCTTCTTTATATTTACATATCCAAATCGGCTATTTGTAGGGGGACTAATAATTATTACTAATATAAAAGTGAAAATAATTTCATAACTGATTATTGATAAATGTAAAGAACACCGTTAAACTATATAGAAATTGCTTTTATACATTATTAATCTGGGAGGCATATGATATGTTGACTGATTATGCCAGCATTGGCATATTTCTTATATTAACCGTTATTTTCCCCCTCGGTGCCATGGCGGCGGCCTGGATGTTTCGTCCCCGGTCAAAGCCTGATGCCGAGAAGCTTACCACCTATGAATGCGGAGTAGATACCAAAGGCAGGTCCTGGATGCGTTTTCGCGTAAACTATTTTTTGTATGCTCTCGTATTCCTGGCTTTTGATATTGAAACTATATTTCTTTTCCCCTGGGCAGTTAAATTTAATAGTCTGGGACTGTTCGCTTTTATTGAGATGCTGATATTTATTGCCATACTGGTGGTTGCACTCTGGTATGCCTGGAAAGAAGGTGCCCTGGAATGGTACTAAAAACAGACGCTGAAAACGATGTGGAAATATTACAGAAGAATAATATCATTGTAACTACTCTGGAAAAGATTTGGAATTGGGGACGCGCTCATTCATTCTGGCCGCTATCCTATGGTTGCAATTGTTGCCCCATAGAAATGATGGCCTCAGGTGCCGGGCGTTTTGATATTGCCCGCTATGGCTATGAAGTTTTCAGAGCTTCTCCGCGACAGGCAGATTTATTGATAGTAGCCGGGCCGATAACATTAAAAATGGCACCGGTAGTGCAAAGAGTATATGCTCAGATGCCCGAACCCAAGTGGGTATTGGCCATGGGCAATTGTGCTACCAGTGGAGGACCCTTTCGTGACGGCTATAGTGTATTACCGGGTGCAGATACTCTTTTTAAGGTGGATGTGTTTGTACCGGGCTGTCCGCCCCGCCCGGAAGCATTATTTCACGGATTGCTGGAATTGAAAAAGAAAGTTGAGAGTGGAGAGTATTAGAGAGACAGGAGTCCGACTATCGTGTCACTCTGAACGCAGTGAAGAGTGACTGCAGGCCATGAGATCCTTCGCTTCGCTTAGGATGACAAAAATAGGGCTTTGTTCTCACAGGGAGGCTCAACATGAGCAAGATTAATATAGAGAAGATGTTAACTGAATTACAGGAATTGATGGGAGACAAGCTGCAGATAAGCAGAGACGATAGTTTCAGCTGGTTAAATATTAATTCCGAAGCTTTGCTGGATTTAATGGGACGTTTAAAAAACGATTATGGATTCAATTATCTGGCTAATCTGACCTCGGTAGACTACGGCGAAGCCTTTGAAATGGTTTATCACCTGTATTCAATTCCGGATAACGCTAAAGTGGGAGTTAAAACCCGGATAACCGGAAATGCTGCCGAGGTGGATTCACTGGTATCAGTGTGGTCTACAGCTGACTGGCAGGAACGGGAAGTTTTTGATTTAATGGGCATTAGATTCAAGGGTCATCCCAATATGATACGCATATTATTGCCGGATGAATTTGAAGGACATCCCTTGCGAAAAGATTTTAAAGTGGAGAGGTGAACAAGTTGCTGCAGACTGAACAATATATAATAAATATTGGGCCCCAACATCCCAGCACCCATGGTGGACTGCATGTAGAAGCAGTTATGGATGGAGAGCACATCGTTGATTCCATTGTTCATCTGGGTTATGTGCACCGCTCCGTGGAAAAGATTGCGGAGAGCAGGACTTATCCGCAATTTGTGCCCTATACCTCCCGCTTGGATTATTTGGCTTCGCACCTGCCTACTCTGGGTTATTGTCAGACAGTAGAAAAAATGCTGGGGGTTGCAGTTCCTGAACGGGCAGAATATATTCGCGTAATTATGGCTGAGTTTTCCCGTATTGCATCTCATA
>JAQVWB010000234.1 GCA_028698695.1 Syntrophomonadaceae bacterium
TATCAGCCGGAATCCCCGCTCTATTGATGGCTTCTTTACCTGCCGTTACTGCCAAATCCCGGGCTGGTACATCTTTGAACTGCCCCAGAAACTTACCTATAGCTGTTCTACAGGCACTTACCATTACAACTTCATTTAATTCCATCATTTACCGCCCCCAATTTTAATTCCTCAATAGTTACCATTCATCAATCAACTACCTCCAGAAAACTTCAAGGTATCACGAACGTGGATAACCCTATAACGACAATATTCGCAAAATTACGTGATTATCCTCTAAAAACTTGGTTATTTTACAATCTAAATAGCCCGTGAAATAAGGATTAGCCGGAATATTATATTGAAGGCTTAAAAACAGGAAACAAAAAAAGGAGCGGTCTTATCTGGAGAACGCCCCTGCTGCTATTTTTTTGTGCATGGTGTTAATTAGCAGGTACATACCAATATACTAATAACAGATACCCTGGTAGGACCACCCTGATCCTAGGTATTGGGGCCTATTCGTATAATATAATGTAAATCTATGCTCAGAAGTAACGTTTAATTATGCTGTCCATATAATCCTGAAAATCGCCCAAATTTTCGCATATTATTCGATAAATCTCTTTCTCATCAATCTCATCATACATATGAACAGCACGGTTGCGAAATCTTATCATGGCCCGGAAATTATCCTCTTTATCTCTTGAGAGATAGCCTTCACGAACCAATATCTTTATAGCATCATGATAGCTTTGAGGTATCCCCAAGCCTTCTCTGGCAATAATATGATTGGCAATATCAATCATTGCTTCCACCGATATGTGCAGAATACGGGTAGCAGAAAGATAATTGCGGGGATCTGCCACAAAAATCATCAACAGACATCTGCCGTAATGAATCCAAAAACTTAATATTCTTCTGCAATATATTAATCTTTTGACGTAATTTATTATTATCGACCATAAGCCTTCTTCCTCAATGCATCATCATAATCATAGTAAAATTGTTTTAAATCGATTTGAAAATCGCCATATTCCTTAATAACACGCTCCAGAAAATCACAAACCAGTTCGTGGTTCCTCTCAAATAGCAGTTTACCGGTAGATAGAACTTCAAATTGCATAACAACCGATACAGTATTTAGTATTACAACATCAATATCCTCTTCTTGTATTATATCTACCAGCTGCGCGGAAAGATTAAGCTGATAAGCCAGATCGGGTGTAACTGGCCCGGACACTAGTACGGCAAGGTCGATATCACTGAGAGTTGTCTGGAATTCGGTACCATAGGAGCCAAATAGATATACCGCCAGAATCTCGTTCCGACTGTCAAAAAATTTTTCCAAAGCAGGAAGTTTATCTTCAATTTTAATTTTATCAAGCTTTGTACTGAGACGAGCCATAAAAGCTTACCCCCCTGATGGATTGAAATCTGTATTAATAATACCAATTAATCCCAGACAGGTCAAGGTGCCCAGCATAAGGAAGCATTTCTCGCTTGGCTTCAATAGCAATAATCTACTTAATCAAATATTGATTCCACTACAATACCCCGGGAATAATTCTAAAACAGCTCCATCTGTTTCTGTTCTCCCAACCTCCGCAGTGCTTCCGGATCATGGTCCTTAAAATAAGCATGCCGTATTTCTTTGTCGGCGGCAATTAAGTATTTATCCGGATTAGTGCTGGGGCGCAGTCGGCAGCTATATACTATGGGGAAATAGTCACTGATAAATTTACCCTCAGCCAGAGCCGTCAGGGCAATGATCTGAAAGCCCAGCTGTTCCGCGATAAAGAAGACCGGATCCAGAATATGTTCGCTGGAGGCCTTGCCGAAGGGATTGTCCAGAATAACGGTGCGGTTGCGCTTCGTCCTCGGGTTTATAGCCTGCCGCTTTTCGGCCAGGTAGTTTTGGATGCCCAGGAATAAAGCCATGTTCTTGCTCCATTTTTCTCCCCCCGACCACTGGTTGGAACTCTCCCAGACACTGGGATAACTGCTGACCTTTCCGTCAGCCGTAACCTTGCGGCACTTAACTTTGATATTCTTTCCCTGCATGACATTGCTCAATAGCTGCTGGGCTTGCAGCCATTTTTCAATATCCTTGTGCATCAGGGCATAGTTCTCTTTTCCGTTTTCATCCCGGTAGCGGTCACCCCCTATCTGATTGAGCATCCAATCTATATGTTTACGCAGCTCATTCTTGCCTTCCTTTTCCTCCCATTTCGGTACATCAAATTGAAAGATTTCCTTCCAACTATCCTCCACCTTAACCCTGGTTTTACGAGGAATAGCCCGCAGCTCACCTGCCATAGTCAGCAAATAACTGTGTATGTGATTAATAAACTGCTGTAACTGACGGTCATGTTCCCGCATATCATCTTCAGCATGGCGGATAGCCAGGGCAATACGACTGCTCAAACGGTTTTTCCATTCCCCTGCTTCCTGATAATTATCCCGATATTTCAACCCGTTCATAACCATCCGGCGCAGCTTTACATCCTGCAACTCCTCCTGGCAGAATTGCTCCAGGCGGTCCCTTTCTTTTTCCAGCTCTTCCCCAACCTGATTGAGCTGGGCCTGTTTATCCTCCAACTCTTTTATATAATGCTCAATTATGGGCATAGGCCGGTAATCAAAGTCCTGCGCCACTAGGGAGGGTAAATCCACATAAACAATGTTATCCTGCAGATATTCATAACGTCCATGATTCAGTCTCAATTCATCCAGGGCTTGCTTTAAGATATCTTCTTCTGTTTTTAAAATGAGGGCCCGCTCATCCAAATAGTTTTGCTTGCTTTGAATGTCCTGGTACTCCTGGTCCAGCTCATCTTTGATCACAATAAGCGATTGGCTGAAAAACATGGGTTGGGTAAATTTATTATAAAAATCGGTTTCCTGTTGGTTAAAACGATCCTGGGCAATGG
>JAQVWB010000235.1 GCA_028698695.1 Syntrophomonadaceae bacterium
AAACGCAATTTAATCTCGTTGGCTATTTCACTGCCATTAATAATTTCCATTGATCCTTCAACTCCTGACTGAATACTTATGTAATAAATATGCCAAATGGGCTACGCCTATCGCATTATCGGAACTTAATCCCGGTTCTGCAAAAAACAGCTTCATCCCCACGGCAGGATGTTCCAATCTATCAATAATTCGCTTTCTTATCAAATGATTAGCCATTACCCCCCCTACCAGTAAAACCTTATTTTCATGCTTTTGAGGTTCAATTTTAAGTAAAGTCTTTTCAATGGTTTTAGCTACAACCCGTAAAACAGCTACCGCAACTTCAGCTTTCGGCACTCCCTGCTGATACATTTGAATTGCCCTCGTCTCAGCGCCCGAAAAAGATATACGGGGCAGATTAACCGCCACCGGAATGGAATACTGATTATTGTTACCCGCCTGTAATGCCAGTTTTTCTAAAGCAGGCCCGCTGGGAAACGGCAACCCCATAGCCACTCCTACCCGATCAACCAATTGTCCGGCATGCAGATCACTGCTGGAGACCAGGTTTTCAATATCAAAAAAGCCATCACCGCCCCGTGTTACTCTCATAACATCGGAAGTGCCCCCGGAAAAGTGTACCGCTAAAAAACTGGTTTCCTGGAGCAAATCGGGATGACCATATATTCCTGCCGCAATATGTCCCTGTTGATGACTCACAGTATAGAGCGGCACCTGCATTATCCGGCTAATAACCTGAGCCTGTCCCCATCCGGCCAGGAATACCGGCATATAACTATCCCTGTTATCACGTGGAGCCTGACTGGCTGCTACCGCCTTAATTCGGGATGCCAATCCCGATGGTATATGCTCAAACAACTGTGGTAAATTTTTAATATGTAAAAATAGGGCCTCAGATTGTCTCAGCCCTCTTTTCCCCATGGGTACAGGTAATACTATTCTCTCATCAGCAATTATCTGACCACGCTCATTAATAACTGCCAGAGAAGTGGTATAAGCACTGGTATCAATCCCCAGATACAGACTCATCCTTATCCCCCTGAATGCGATCCAGGATAGCATTTACAAAAGCGCTGGAGTTTTCTTCACCATACTTTTTGGCAATTTCCACCGCTTCATCAATAGCTATAACTGGTTCAGCCCCGGGCAAATACATGATTTCAAATCCTGCTACCCGCATCAGATTTCGGTCAACCGAAGACATACGCTCTACCGACCAGTCCCTTGAGTAATGGGCAATTTTTTCATCAATTACTGCCATATGCTGTAATGTGCCTTCAATTAACTGCCAAGAAAAGCTGCTCTCCTTGTCAGTCAATTTATTCTCCGGTAAATCGCTATCAGTTAATTGGGTCTCCAATAAATAATCAAATGCTTTACGGGGATCAGCTTTTACCTGATCTACCTGAAAGACTACCTTAAAAGCATATTCCCGGGCCTTTCTTCTGCTCAAACTATCTACCTCACATGGACTATTTTTTAAAAATACGATTTAACCAGTTTTCAAAATCCTTATTCTCATCCAGTTGTTTACCAATAAAATACCCTGTTGCTATACAAATAATAATAAAGAGCGTTTTGAAAAAACCATAACTGACAAACAAGATAGCTGCCAGCAATCCCAATAAAATTCCTACCGTTTTCCCCCGGTTTTCTACCAGTAACAAATACATGACCCTGTCCCACATGTTTTACACTCCCCCTTACAAAGTGGTTGATTTAGGGGCAACTGCAAAATCGTCTACCAGTACTCGAACTTCAGCTACAGTAAGACCACCTATCGTTTCAAGACTCTCCCGAATTGCAGCCTGAACATTTTTACTCATTTCTGGAACACTATGCTCAGGATTAATCATCATATGCATAGTAATTATTAATCCGTCCGGACCATCCTTTACTGCCGAACGAATTTCTTTTACTCCTTCCACCTTCTTGACCGCTTTCATAATAATTACCTTAATTGCATCAATAGTTATGGAAACTTGTCCATTTAAACTGCTGGTTATATTAACTGAAGTTTGCCTGGGCTGCTTATGAAATAATGAAATTAATACAAAAACGGTAAGGGCGATAACCAGTATTGCTGCGGCGGCAGAAATCATACGCCCTTCTGTGGTAGCCAAAGCCATATTTATGTAATTTAGCGGCTCAGGTCTGCCCGCGGCCAACCCCAGCACGGCTGCTGCCATTATTAATAGCAGTAAGTTATATACAAACAGAACTGTCTTTTGTAATGTAGACACTTAACAACACCTCTTTTCCGGCTTATAAGACAACCCCCTGTGTTGGCAGGGGGTTGTCAGTTTTTGTAGTTGACTTATTAAGCCTCGTTCTGTCCTGCCGAAATTTCAGCTTCACTCACACCGGCAACTCTTTTTAATTGAACTGAAACCACATGCACATTGACTTCTATAACATTTAATCCCGTCATGGTTTCTACTGCCAGTTTAACTTCCTTTTGCACATTATCGGCAACTTCAGGAATTGAATAGCCAAACTCTACAATAAGAAAAATATCAATTTTGGTATCGTCATTAGATAATTCAACTCTAATACCCTTGGTAAAATTTTTACGGCCCAGTTTTTCAACCAGATCTGTTCCCCAACCGCCACTCATAGATGCCACTCCTTCGACATCAATAGCAGCCAGGCCTGCTACCGTGGAGACCACCTCATCAGCAATGGTAATAGTACCCATCTCAGTATTGATACCAGGTTTATTAGCTTCCATTTTGTCACCTCCAAACCGACTTTATATTTTGTATATTACCAGACTATTACTATATTTATCAAACTTAACTTAACTTAATGATAACCTTAATAGTTATTATTCATCCTTCGTTGGATAAAATTCGTGTAAACTTCGCCTTTTTGAAAAAAGGCATTGTTTAATACTTGTTGATGGAAAG
>JAQVWB010000236.1 GCA_028698695.1 Syntrophomonadaceae bacterium
TGATTTTGAAAATACAATTACATTTCCGATCTTGGTGTTGCCTTTATAGAACTTCATGACATTATCGTATTGGAATTGATCATCGACAAAGATGATTTTGCATTTGGCGTCATCCACAATGTATTCGGCCTGTTCTGCAGTATTACTGGCATAGATAGCCACCGTGGCACATTTGATACTCATGATGGCATAATCGCTTATAACCCATTCCGGACGGTTTTCTGAATAAATGGCAATCATGTCGTTTTCTTGTGCTCCAAGCTCGAGCAGACCTTTGGCCGCATTGTCAATGCGTTCGCCAAACTCCTTCCAGGAAATCCCTTTCCACTCGCCGCCTTCCTTGTAATACAGGGCATTTTCTTCCCGGTTGGAATACTTTTGTACTTGGGCATGAATTGATGTTGCCAGGTTTTTGGTTTGCATATTATACCTCCTATAAAAAATTACAAATATTTTACCGCATTATATTTAAACTTCACTCATCCCGGAATGAAGTTATTTTAATGAAAAGCCAGTGTCTTAATAAATGCTGTCTTTAAAAATATATCTGTTTTTGTTATAAATATATTAATTCTTTAAATTTTCTAATAATCCTTTTAATTTCTTACCCAGGGGGATGGATATACCAGCGAAAAATGGATTTTGCATGACAAATAAGGCGGAGCTTGTCTGATTTTGTAATTAAATAGAACAAACGGTTAACGTTGACGAGGCATCCTTATGCACATTATAATGTACATGTAAGGAGTGGGTTTCAATGCTTAATACCAACGCTACAAATTTCAGGAAAAACTTGTTTAAATATTTAGATTTAACAATTGACTTCAATGATGTAATTAACGTGAGCACTAAAAAAGGGAATGTAGTAATTCTTAGTGAAGAGGATTATAACGGCTTAATGGAGACATTATATTTAACCTCTATCCCTAATATGAAGGAAAGGTTGCAAGAGGGGTTGGATGCGAAAATAGAGGATTGCGAAGAATTTAAATGGTAAACAGTTATAAACTGGTTATACTCAATTCAGCAGAAAAAGACAAAGAAAAAATAAGCTCTATCCCTGCTTTGAAAACAACAAGTGATAAGTTACTTGAAATTCTTAAAACTAACCCATATCAAAATCCTCCGCCTTATGAAAAATTAGTCGGGAATTTTAAAGGTTTATATGCAAGAAGAATTAACCGCCAACATAGGCTGGTATATAGGGTTATTGAGGATGAAAAGACCGTTATTATTGTAAGTATGTGGTCACATTATGAGTTTTAAAAATTAAGGGTGATACCATGGCTATACCCACAACCCGTGCTAAAGAGGCAGCCCGTATTTTGATTGATCCTAATAAAGGAATTAGGCGGAATTTTGCAGAGATACACTGGTAAATTATTGGGTAGATAGTTTAGGGGTTAGGTGAGTAATAGAGGAAGGTGTTCTTGCCAGGAAAAGTGATTGACCCCAACATGGTCTAATGATATAGTAGTTTATGATTTTATATTTAAAAAGCTTTGATGGAGAGAGTAGGTTTCAGCCGAATGTATAAGCGAGTCGGGGATGGTGTAAGCCCGGTACTAGTAATCTGAACCCGAAAATCACTCCTGAGCTGCGGACCGAACGAATAATCCAGTAGGCTCCGACGGTTTCCTCCGTAATCGGGAACGCATATGATGGTATGCTTGTATTAATGGGTGGTATAGCGAATGTCTTTTTAGGCTTTCGTCCCGCAAAGGGACGATGGCCTTTTTAATTTTATCAATCTTAATGACTGGAGGAGAATATAATGGCAATTAATGATATGGTAGAAATTCGCTGGCACGGCCGGGGAGGACAGGGGGCCAAGATGGCCTGCATGCTGCTGGCGGATGTGGCTGGTTTACAGGGAAAATTCGTGCAGGGATTCCCGGAGTATGGACCGGAACGTATGGGAGCCCCGATTACGGCTTATAATCGCATCAGTGAAAAGAGGTGTACTGTCCATTCCAACATTTACTATCCGGATTATGTGGTCGTGGTAGATGAAAGTCTGCTGGACAGTGTGGATGTTACCGGAGGGCTGAAAGAGGGCGGTGCCATAATCATTAATACCCCCTTCTCTCCTGAGGATATGCGTCCCCGGCTGCAGGGATGGACCGGAAAAGTTTGTACCATAGATGCCCGCCGTATTTCAGAAGAGATTCTGGGAACAAACTTCCCGAATACTCCTATGCTGGCCGCTACAGTCAAGGTGAGCGGCGTTGTGGAAACCGAGCGTTTTTTAGCTGATATAGAAGAATCTTTTAAACATAAATTTGCTACCAAGCCCCAGGTTATCGAGGGTAATATGGCAACATTGAAAAAATCCTTGGAGGAGGTGCAGGAAGGTTGATTTATGCGAAGGATATCAACGAAAGTACCCCTTGGCAGGATCTGACCCCCGGCGGAGAGATCTACGAACCGGGAACAGCAAGGGCCTTCAATACTGGTAGTTGGCGGACCAACACGCCTGTTTTTCACGAGGAAGCCTGTAAACATTGCATGCTTTGTGTTCCATTCTGCCCGGACAGTGCTATTCCGGTGAAGGATGGTAAACGTCTGGACTTCGATTATATGTATTGCAAGGGTTGCGGCATCTGTGAGGAAGTATGTCCTTTTCCGGCGATTACAATGCTGACTGGGGGTGCGGCTAAATGAGTAACCGCCTATCAGGCAACGAGGCTGTAGCTTATGCCATGAAGCAGATAAATCCTGATGTCATGGGAGCTTTCCCTATCACTCCCTCCACAGAGATTCCGGAATACTTTGCCCAGTATGTGGCCGATGGCGAGGTAAATACTGAATATGTCACCGTGGAGTCCGAGCATAGTTCCATGTCCGTATGCATTGCGGCGCAAGCTGCAGGAGCCAGATCCGTAAGTGCCACTTCATCC
>JAQVWB010000041.1 GCA_028698695.1 Syntrophomonadaceae bacterium
CCGCAGCTTTGCCGGCTTTCTTTTCCGGACTGCGTATTTCCGCTACTTATAGCATTATGGCCGCGGTAATAAGCGAATGAGTAGGAGCTCAAAGAGGTTTACGCTATTACATGACTCTGCAGCAAAAAAGCTTTGCCATTGATCAGGTTTTAGGTGCGGTAGTGATAATATGTTTGCTCAGTTTCATACTGGTAAAAATAGTGGATTTGCTTAATTTTCTATTAATGCCATGGAATCGTCAATCATTAATCATCAAAAATTAATCAATCAGGTCAACTCAGAAAAAATCAGCTTCCAATCTGGTATAGCCCGCTCATTAGCAAAATCTGAATTAACATGATTATTTAGGAGGAATGGAAAAATGAAAACCCGGTTATCAATTTTTTTAGTAGTATTATTATTGTTGATTACCCCCCTGGCCGGATGTCAGAATTCGGATTCTACACCCCCAGACAAAACTGAAATGACCGTAATTCTGGACTGGGTCCCCAATACCAACCATACCGGACTTTATGTGGCTCAGAATCAGGGCTATTTTGCAGATGAAGGGCTGTCCGTGAAAATCATACAACCTTCAGAAGGTGGAGCTTCATCATTAATAGCTGCCGGACAGGGCGATTTTGGTATAAGTTATCAGGAAGAAGTGACTATTGCCCGTTCCAAAGGTATCCCGGTAGTAGCACTGGCAGCAGTTATTCAGCATAATACTTCCGGTTTTGCCTCCCCGCGGGATAGAAACATCCTGACCCCCAAAGATTTTGAAGGCAAAACTTATGGTGGTTGGGGTTCACCGGCTGAAACTGCCGTGATTAAAGCCTTGATGAGTAAATATGATGCTGATATCAATAAGGTTAATATGCTAAATATAGGTGATACCGATTATTTTACCAGCATTAAGACCGGTACTGATTTTGCCTGGATATACTGGGGCTGGACCGGCATTGAATCTGAATTAAAAAATATTGATCTTTCCTTTATACCAGTGCGTGATGAATATCCGGCCCTGGACTTTTACACTCCGGTAATTATCGCCAATGAAAGTAAAATAGCAGCTGAGCCGTTGCTGGTAGAAAAGTTTATGCGCGCTACCACACGGGGTTATGAGTATGCTATTAAAAATCCTGAAAAGTCAGCTGAAATTCTGCTAAAAGCAGTTCCAGAACTGGATCGTGAACTGGTTCTTGCCAGTCAGACTTATCTGTCCAAAGAATATCAATCTGATGCTTCCCGCTGGGGAGAAATGAAACTATTGGTATGGAAAAATTATGCAGATTTTATGTTCACCAATGGTTTAATCGATAAAAATATTAAACCTGAAAAAGCTTTCAGTAACGACTTTCTGCCAGAACGGGAGTAATTAATTTGGCACAAATCAAACTAAACTCCATATCCAAAACATTGGATGGATTATTTACTCTTAATAAAGTTTCCATACAGGCTAAACAGGGTGAAACTGTAGTAATTTTAGGTCCCAGTGGTTGTGGTAAAAGCACATTGTTAAATATTACAGCCGGTTTAATTCCGCCGGATGAAGGGCAGGTCATTATTGACGGACAGGATTGGAGTAATCGTACCGGACGGGTGAGCTATATGCAGCAAAAAGATTTGTTGTTGCCTTCGCGTACTATCCTGGATAATGTGTCAATTCCCCTGATTCTAAAAGGGATGAACACAAATAAATCCCGAAAGCTGGCCGGCCAGCATATGGGGGAATTCGGACTGCTGGGTTTTGAAAATTATTATCCCCGTCAGTTATCGGGAGGCATGAAACAGAGAGCTGCTTTGCTGAGGACCTATCTGTTTGCCAGTGATATTCTGCTTCTGGATGAACCATTTGCCTCCCTGGATGCTATCACCAGCAGAAAAATGCAACTATGGCTGAAAGATTTTGGTCGAAAACATGGTTGTACGATTGTCTTTGTCACGCATGATATTGAAGAGGCCCTGCTGCTGGCAAATCGCATTTATGTATTATCCGCCCGCCCGGCCCGGATAATAAAGGAAATAATTTTACATGAACCGACCAGCCCAATGAACGCTACGGTTAAAGAAGAAATATTATCTATTTTGGATACTGAAACCGGGGATGATTTTTTTAAATAGCCAAAATCTCCCCGGCTGTTTTTCGGCTGGACGGCTGTAAACTGTTTTCCCACTTTTTACAGCGGTCCCCCCAATAAGCTAAAGCTTCCCCATCCCGGCGAATACAGACTACTTCGCACATATTGGCACAACCGTTGCATTCACGGCTTACGGAGCTGAACTTGCCCTGCAATACAAAATCGTCTCCTTTGAAGTTGGTAATTTGGCGGTTATGCACAATAACCTCACCAGCCAGATAAGCTGCTCCAATAGCACCCATAACATCATGATGCTCCGGTACCATAACCTGCATGCCGAGGATTTTTTCAAATGCTTTTCTTATACCCCGATTAGCGGCTACACCACCTTGAAATACTAATGGCTCTTCAATCTTTTTACCTTTACCTACATTATTCAGATAATTGCGTGCCAGGGCCTCACATGAGCCCATAACGATATCCTCAAGCGGGTATCCCATTTGCTGTTTGTGTATCATGTCTGATTCTGCAAATACGCCACAACGACCGGCAATACGAACCGGACCGGACGAATCCAGTGCTTTGTCTCCAAACTGCTCAATTGGTACTCCCAGTCGGGCGGCCTGCTGGTCCAGAAATGAACCGGTTCCGGCTGCACAAACTGTATTCATGGCAAAATCATGTACAATGCCATGTTTTAATAAAATCAGCTTGGAATCCTGACCGCCAATTTCAATAATAGTTCTTACTTCGGGATATAAATTGGATGCTGCTACCGCATGGGCAGTTATTTCATTTTTTACTACATCGGCTCCCAACATTACTGCAGCCAAAAGCCTTCCACTACCGGTAGTTCCAACTCCCTTAATCTGCTGATTTTGTGTCAAATCTTTTTTCAATATACTATACCCGGTGCTGATTGCCCGAACCGGATTACCTTCCGTCCGCAGATAAACTTTTTTGTAAATTTCCCCCTGGGAACCCATTAAAACAAAATTACTGCTTACCGAACCAATATCTACTCCCAGATAAAAGTCCATTTAGAATCCTCCCTCTGACATTAATTGCTGGCACTGCTTGCGGTTAAGCATATCTATAAATGCCTCCAGGCGGGTATTGATACCAGCTGAACCGGAATGCTCATCAAAATACATGGTCATACAGGGTATACCCTGCTCAGTTGATACCTTGCCTAAAATCGATTGGGCTACAATCTCCGGCATACAGGTGAGTGGACCAATCTGAATCAAACCGTCATATTTTTGTCGGGCAAAATCTACTGCATAACCAATGGTTTCCTGTCCGTGCCCTCCAACCCAGTGGTTTAGATAAGGTTCAGCGCAATTGATAATATGTTGGTGATTAGATTTTATCAGCTTTCCCTTTAGCAGATGATCATTAACCCAGTCACTCATATAAATTGAACGACTAATAATGACATTCAATTCTCCTAACTGGCGAATAATATTATAGTTGGTACCCGGTTCAAGAATAGTATATACTTCGCCTACCAGGCCAATATTCAGCACCGGTTTATTATGTCGTGGTATCTGCTCTATTTCGGTTTCCAATTTCTGCAGCCTCCGGGTTACTTCCCGCTTGCAATCTGCCTCATCAATTTGTTGAAGACCGCGGCTATACAAATCATTTACCGCTTGTTTGTCTAATGCCGGACCCAGATAACGCTCATAACATTTTTCCCAATAATCTACAGCTTTAAGCTTATGCCAGGCAAAATTGACTGCTTTTCCCATCTGCCATAAGCTAACCTTTTCCCCTATTAGACGCAACTGATTTAACAAATCAGTTATTCGTGATTCGGGGGCTTCCAAAATAACCATATCAAAAGTAAAACCCAGGTCGTTTAGAATATCCCTTTCAATCTGAGCATAATAACCAAAGCGGCAGGGTCCCCACCCCCCGGCCATTATTATAGTATCCGCCCCCAGTTCCAAGGCTTCAATAAAGTTGCCCACATTTACTTTAAGAGGCAAACAGGCAAACTCCGGAGAGTATTTTACCCCTAATTCCAAAGTTCTCTGACTAACTGGCGGCGGGGGTATGGTTTCAATTTTCAATTCTTTAAATAGTGCCTTTATGGCAATCTGCATATTGCCCATGTGTGGAAAGGTTATCTTCATAAATGTGGTTTTTCCTCCTCAGTAACATATCGCAAAAGGCTTCCAACCGGGTAATCATGCCGGTTTCCCCGCTATGTTCATCAACAGTTAGCAACATGTAAGGCTTGTCACCTATCTGACGCTCGATTATTTCTCCAATCAAGGAATCCGGACCACAACCAAAACAGGCCAGATAAATTATCCCGTCTATCTCAGGCTGTTTGGACAAATATATTGCACTGCCAACCATTTTGCGCCCCAGAGTCCAGAATACCCTTTTAGGAATAGCAGTTGCTGCCCTTTCAACCTCATCTTCATCGAGGGATTCAGGAAACCAGAGCCGGCATCCCATATTACGCAGGCGATTGATCAGATTCATATTAATAACTGAATCATATAGTGAATAACCATGTCCCAAAACGCCCAGATTTAGTATCGATGTCTGGAAAGAATGTGTAGCTTTGCCTTCCCATAATTGAATAGCTTCTTCCCGCGTATATCCCTGTCCGGCCAGCGTATCACAGAATTTTTGCTCTTCCCGGGCACGCTTTATGGCTTCTCTGATTTTGGATTCACGGGGGGTAAAGAGTTTTCCCAGCTGCAACAAATCCCGTTTCAAAATACGGTCACTTTGACTCACATCTACTGTAATATCAATAATGGGCGGCAAATCAGGGATCGATGCACGGATCATATCCGGTAAACCCATAAATTTGGGACAGATATAACTTCTATGCTCCACGCTCACCATGCGGGGAATAAATATCCAGTCAAGAGCATAGCGTTTTAATTCCAAAACATGTCCGAAATAAACTTTAAGCGGAAAACAGATTTCATCTACTGCCGTTCCCACCCCCTGGTCAACAGTTAATCGCGTAGTAGGATTGGAACAGACCACCTCCGCTCCCAGATGATTAAAAAAAGTTTTCCACCAGGGATAATAATAGTAATAGAACAAACCGTGCGGAATGCCTACTCGTATCATTTTTTGCCTCCTCTTTTAAATGCCGGACCAGGCTGACGCCAACTGTCACGGGGGTTTAATACACTGGGCCGCATATTCTGCATTGGAACCGGTGATCGTACCAGTATGGTCTTCAAAGCAGCATAGTTAAAAGGTATCAACGGCCATAAATATGGTACCCCAAACGACCTGGTTAATACTGTGCCCAACAATACTAGTAATAATGCGATGATTAAACCTGGCAGACGAAAAATCCCGGTTGCCAGCAATAGGAATAATCTAATCAACCGGTTGGCCATAGCCATTTCATAACTGGGGGTAGTAAAAGAACCAATAGCCACCACCGCAGTATACATAATTACTTCCGGTATAAACATGCCGATTTTCACGGCCACATCTCCAATTAACAATGCGGCAATAACTCCCAGAGCAGTAGCCATTGGCGAAGGAGTATGAATAGCTGCCATGCGCATTAAATCTATGGCTAATTCTCCCAGAATAAACTGAAATAACAGTGGAACTTCTCCCATTTCACGAGGACCAATAAAATCAAGGCTCTGCGGAAGCAATTCCGGAGACAGGGCAAATAATAACCAGATAGGGGTTATAAATATTGAACCGGCAATGGCTATGAACCTTACCCACCGGATATAAACTCCAACAGCCGGGTTTTGCCTGTATTCCTCAGCATGCTGTAAATGATGGAAATAGGTACACGGTGCAATCATGACACTGGGCGAAGTATCTACCAGGATTATTGCATGACCTTCGGCCAGATGAACTGCAGCCACATCCGGTCTTTCTGTATATCTGACTTTAGGGTAGGGATTCCACCAACTGCCCGGCATAATTAATTCCTCTACAGCTTTTTCAGCCATGGGGATAGCATCAATATTAATCTGTTCAATTCTGTCTGTGATTTGGTTGACCATCTCCTGATCAGCAATATCATCTATATACATTACAACTACATCAGTTTTCGATCTTTTCCCTACCCGCAACATTTTAACGCGTAATTTGGGGTCTCTTATGCGACGCCTGATGGCAGCGGTATTAAAAACCAGGGTCTCGGTAAAGCCATCCCTTGAACCTCTTACCACCCTTTCAATATCCGGTTCTTCCGGACTGCGGGCCGGATATTGCCGGGCATCAACAATATAGGCCTCATCAATTCCATCTACTATGAACAGAATAGAACCGGATAGAACTGCATACAGCAGTTGATCAACATTTTGCTCAGCAGTTAACTCTATGTAGGGCAAAGTATTGATCAGTCGGCTTTTTAAATTGGAGCTTAAAAGACCTTCTTTTTTTAATTCTGTTAATGACTGCATAACATGGGTTAATACCTCATCTTTTATCAACCCATCCAAACATATTAAGGCACTTTTACGCCCGGCAACCGCAAATTCGCGCAGGATAACATCAAAGCTTTCATCCGCTCCCAGTTCCTGGCTAAACATTTCTATATTTTTTTCATAATGGCGGCTTAAAAAGGTGTTTTTCCCCTTTTTATTCAAGCTTCCCGCCTCCCTGCAGAATATATTCCAGACAGCGTCGGGTAACAGCTGCCCCGCGCTCCAAACTGTCAAAACCGGCCATCTTCCCGGGATCACCACAACCAACTACCATTACTTCGGGATAGCGGGTTAGTATTTCTACCGTATCACCCTTCAGATAAAACTCACCGGGTATGGGAATACCATCCTTGTCAACTGCCAGATACTCAATTTTCCTTCCATCTGCTGTAATTGAACAATCAACCGCTACGCCTTTTACACGGGTTTGTGAGGCTACTGCTACCACACCTAAAATTTTAATTTTATCAACCTGACTCATCAGATAACAAATAATTTCCTCCCCGGGACCAGTTCCTTTTATACCATGGTCGTCTACCATAACAATCACTGGTTCACGAGGGGCCTGTAAAATATAACTCGTAATTTCAGGACCTTTTATGCGGTCTGCATCCAATGTAGAAAGGATTAGAGGATACAGCTTTAATTCCTGTGCAGCAATTTTAACCGCCTGTTGGGCAGTTGAATCCCCATCAGTAACTATAATTACACGAACCCTTTTATCCGGACACATGCAATTAACTACGGGGATTAAACAATACTGCCGCCAGATATCCAAAAACAATTGCTGCAGTAATGCCTGCTGCCGCAGCTTCCACTCCTCCGCTTAAAGCTCCCAGCAAACCCCTTTGTTGCACGGCAGTTATAGTTCCCTGAGTTAATAAATGTCCAAATCCTGAAAGGGGGACAGTTGCTCCAGCTCCGGCAAAATCAACGAGGGGCTGATAAAGCCCCATACCGCTTAGAATAGCTCCCATGCTTATATAACCAACCAATATATGTCCTGGAGTAATACCGGGCTTAGTCAAATCCATAATTAATTGACCAATTAAACAAAATGCTCCACCGACCAAAAACGCCAAAAGCAATGAATTCATTTATCCCAAACCTCCGTCTAAATATTTTCCAATGCCACCGCATGCGCTATTGACGGAATTGTTTCTCCCTGAAATGAAGTAGTAGGACTCATCAAGGCACCGGTAGCTACCAGTAATAATCTATTTATTCTTCCTTCACTCATTTTCTTTAAAATGGGTCCGCATAACATGGCTGCTGAAGAGCCACATCCGCTCCCTCCGGAATTTACATCCTGGCGGTCATTGTACAATAATACCCCGCAATCACTATAATTAGGCTGTGGCAATAATCCTTCCCGAATAAAAAGCTCCTGAGCCAGAGCCATACCAACTTTACCTAAATCACCAGTTACGATCAGATCATAGTAATCGGGGCTGCGATTCAAGTCATCAAAATGAGCTTTTATAGTTTTTACAGCTGCCGGCGCCATAGCACTTCCCATATTAGCCGCATCACTCTGTCCCATATCAATAACCTGGCCGATTGTAGCGCTGGTAATACGCGGATTACCTCCCGGAACTGCTTCCAATAAAACTGCCCCGGCAGCAGTGGCAGTCCACTGTGAAGTTGCCGATTTCTGTACTCCCTGTTCAGTTGGAGTACGAAACTGTCTCTCCGCAGTATAATGATGGCTGCTCACAGCCGCCACCACGCAGGAAAAAAAACCGCCATCAACAGCCATGGCCGCTGTCAACATACTCTCGGCCATGGTTGAACAAGCTCCGTACATACCCAAAAAAGGAATACTAAGCTCGCGGGCAGCATAATTAGCAGACACAATTTGGTTTAATAAATCTCCGGAGATTAGCAGTTCAATTTCTGAAGGTTGATAATACCTTTTGCTGATTGCCTGTTTTACTGCCTCTTTTAACATTTTGCTTTCTGCCTTTTCCCAGGTTTGTTCATCATACAGATAATCATGCAAAACCTGGTCAAAATCTTCCCCCCAGGGCCCCTCTCCTTCTTTAGGTCCTACCAACGATGCCCAGCTGGAAATTAAAGGCGGCGAGGCAAAAACTATAGTTTGCCGGCCCTGTTTTTTGCTCATTTCCGCGCCCCCTACTTCGTGAATAATATGTTCAAAAGCCCAATAAACACGGCTATAGTAAAACCAAATACCAATGTAGGTCCGGCTACACTAAATATTCTGGCTCCCACACCAAATATGTAACCTTCACGTTTAAACTCCATAGCCGAGGCAACAATGGCATTAGCAAATCCAGTGATAGGAACAATGGAGCCGGCTCCGGCATATTTGCCCAATTCATCATATAAACCCAGTCCGGTAAACAAGGCAGCTAAAAATATCAGAATAACTGAAGCTCCTGAACCGGCATCAGTTTGATTCCAACCATTACTCATCAGAAAATTAATTATTAGCTGCCCAAAAACACAAATCAATCCACCCACGATAAAAGCCCATATGCAATTTTTAATTACCGGCGGTTTAGGTTCTATCTTTTTAATTAATTGATTGTACTCATCAATCTCAGCCTGTTTAAGCCGCTCCGATAGACTATCCACCTAATTCCCCTCCAATAGTAAATTAAAGAGTCTGAGTCACGGGGATAGGACTCACCCCTTTGGGATGAGTCGAAAAAACCGTCCGAGACTGCTGAAAAAGTGCTCTTTTGTGTGTCATTCTAAGCGATAGCGAAGCAACTTTAATCACACCCGAAAGGGTGTATCAGTAGTCCCTTAGGGGGAATCTCGTTAGAGCGGAAGGCCCAATATTACGGACTTCCAAAAGAGATCCTTCGTCGCTTGCAGCTCCTCAGGATGACATTTATGATATTTTTTCAGTAGTCTCAAACCTTCCCCATGAATTACCCTTTAATCTAAATAAGCAATTTTTATATTGGCCTTGTATTCAACAATTTTGTTTTCAGAACAATCAGCCGTCCAGTTATATACTTCTACCCCGGTGATATTACGCATGGTTCGGGAAGCTTCCGTAACAGCATTTTCAATAGCGTCCTGCCAACCTTTGCGGGACTCTCCGACTAATTCAGCTACTTTAACCTGCAAGTTCAATTCCTCCTTTGTATTTTGTTCATATTTATAATGCCAAAATTAACTTTTTTTATTCATTTTTTAAATAGACGCAGATTACGCGGATTTACGCAGATTTTTATTAATTAATTTGGCGGCAGGATATTTATGGTGAGTGCGGTTTTTTGCTGCGGAAGACTTGTCATGATTATATCTGTGTTTGATTAGAATCAAAAGAACTGCCCGAGACCAAGGAAAAAGTCTCATAAATGTCATCCTGAGGAGCTGCAAGCGACGAAGGATCTCTTTTGGAATAGAGCAACACCACCCCAAATGGGATTTCTATGAGAAAAGCAAAAAACGTTCCCTCATTTGAGAACGTTCATTTTACTTTTTCCCCTGCCATATAAATTAGTTTATATTAATACTTCCTTTAATTTATGTATGGCGGCCTTTTCAATCCTGGAAATTTGCACCTGAGAAACTCCCAGATCATCTGCTATTTTAGTCTGCGTTTCTTCTTTGAAATAGCGGCGTAAGATAACTTGCCTTTCCCGATCATTAAGTTTTGCCAAAGCTTCACGCAAGGCTAAATGTTCCAAAATTAAAGCCCCTGAATCATCTGAAGCTATCCTATCCAAAAGAGAAAGCTGGGTTTTTTCATCAGTGGGAATCAGGTCATGAATATAAGCTGGCGCCTGGCAAGCTTCCATGGCCATTACTACGTCTTCCCGATCTACTTCCAGACAGGCTGCTATTTCCCCCACGTTAGGTTCCCGTCCCAGATCACCTCTGAGTTTATCCTGAGCCCATCTTATACGGGAAAACAATTCTTTATGACCTCTTTGTACTTTTATTATGCCATCGTCGCGTAAAAACTTCTTTATTTCACCTATTATCATGGGAACCGCATAGGTTGAAAAGCGTACATTAAAGCTAAAATCAAATTTATCTATGGCTTTGAGCAAACCAATAGATCCCACCTGGAAAAGATCATCATAATCATAAGAAGTGCTTTTAAAACGCTCCAATACCATATAAATAAGACCAACATTAGCTTCATATATTCGGGATTTCGCCTCGTCGTCGCCCTGCTGCGCGCGGATTAATAATTGTTCGTTATCCTGATAACTGGAAAAGGTCATAACTACCTCCTCCTTCAGGCGAGAACTGATTCATCACGAACATGGAAACGGCGTCTTAGCCTGACGCTTGTCCCTTCTCCGGGCTGACTTAATACTTCCATTTCATCCATAAATGAACGCATAAAAGTAAATCCCATCCCCATGCGACCCGGTTCACTGGAATAAGCAGGTTCCAGCGCTTGTTCAAGGTTGGATATTCCCTTGCCATAATCCTTAATAATTATTTCCAGAGTATCATGGTCCATAATGGTGACCATAATCTCAACTTTTTCCCCGGGACGGTTGTCATAACCATGAATGATACTGTTGGAAACCGCCTCAGATACCACTAATCTGATTTCTTCAATATCCTCCAGAGTACATTCGATTTGAGCAGCAAATGCTCCCACACAGGCTCGTGCAAAGGCCACATTTTCGGGTAGACTCTGAAATTCAAATTTTACAAAATTGGTTACATTCATCATGTTCCAGCTAAAAGCTGGTCACCTCCCCTAGATATTAGTAATATCCTGTTCACTATTATACATAGGCACCAGCTTATTAACCCCCGAAAAATGCAAAATCTTATCTACCGGGGGATGAGCACCAACAATATATATTTTCCCTTTTAATGCTTTTACCTTTTTGTATCGTCCTATAATTACTCCTAATCCGGAACTATCAATAAATGATACCTTTTCCAGATTTAGAATTAGATTGCGCGCCCCCCGTTTTTCAAGTCGCGTATCAATCTCTTCTCTCAGGTAGTCTGCCAGCAGCATATCAAGTTCACCGCCTATACGAACAACTAGTGTATTTCCCACCTGCCTTAACTCTACGTCCACCTGAATATCCCCTTCCATCAGTTAGCTCACTTAAAGGTTTCTACACTGACGGCAATATTCCCTTCCACAAAATTCCATTTATAACAGATAAGTTTCGGCAAACATTTTCACTAAATGTCTAAATATTCCGCAACGATCAACA
>JAQVWB010000237.1 GCA_028698695.1 Syntrophomonadaceae bacterium
TGCAAATCACTAACATTGGAAATAAATCTGGTTCTTACAATGATATGTATTCCCGGACTCATTCTCCTGGCAACAGTAATTATTCTGCGGGTGGCAGCTGGATCCGAGATGGCTATTACCATAACCCGAGCATTCTTTACGCCTGCCTTTTCCAATACCACCTCATGCGTTGCATCACCGTAATAAACCGGTTCCCCATTTGCCTGTGCCAACCTAACAGTTTCAGAATTCAAGTCCAGAGCAACATAAGGCACTTTGGCATAATTGGCTGCTCGCGATAAATTACGTCCATTAAGACCATAACCAATAATTATCAAATGGTCTTGTTGAACAATAATTTCTTTTTCCAAAGCTTCAGGATGAGTCCCGGTAAGCATTCTCTGTGGGAAAGGCATTCGTGTAATATATTTAACTGCCTTAGGTGCAAAAGCAATTATAAAAGGAGTCAACATCATGGTTAATATTGATGCGGATAAGAATCCCTGGTACAAATCCTGACTAATCAAGCCATGCTGTATACCTGTCTGTGTGAGAATAAATGAGAATTCCCCTACCTGGGATAAGCTGAAACCCACCAATATAGCAGTACGCAAAGGATAACCCAGTACCAGGGTGGCCAAAGAAGCTATACTTGCTTTCAAAAGCAATACGGCTACAGTAATTAGCAGTATGGTACCAAAATATCCCGACACGGCTGACAGGTTAAGCAGCATACCAATAGAAACAAAAAACAGACTTGTAAAAGTATCCAAAAAAGGGACTATATTTGCCAGAGCCTGATGACTGTATTCAGACTCGGCAATAATCAAGCCAGCCAGAAAGGCTCCCAGCGCCAGCGACAGACCTGCACTGTAAGTTAACTCTGCAACCGCAAAACATATTACTATTATGGAGAGCATAAAGAGTTCGCGGCTGCCGGTGCGCGTAATCTGATAAAGCAATGGGGGTATCACATAGATGGATAATATGATTATCAGAAATATTACGCCGGCAGCTTTAGCCAGAACAATCCATACCGGTTCGATCATGCCCTCTGCTCCACCGAGCATAGGTACCAGCATCATCATGGCTACTACGATTATATCCTGGAAGATTAGAATCCCCAGATTAATCTTGCCATGAGGACTATCCAGTTCCGCTCTTTCTCCCATTTGTTTCAGTACAATGGCAGTACTGCTCAGCGAAACCAGAAAACCAATAAAAATAGCCTGGTTGACCGGAAGGCCAAACATATAAGCCAGCGCTGAAGCAAGGAGTATAGTAAAACCAACCTGAAGACTTCCTCCTACAAGTACGGTCGTCTTCATTTTTAGCAGGCTTTTAAAAGAAAACTCCAGACCAATACTGAACAGTAACAATATTACTCCAAATTCTGCTATAACCTGGACCTGCTCGGTAGATTTCACCAGCCCCAGTCCATAAGGACCTGCAATTATACCGGTTAATAAAAAGCCTACTACCGAGGGTACTTTAATCATATGGCAAATATATAATACTAGTACTGCGAGAGAGAAAATCACAACTATGTCCTGTAACAAGGTGCCCTCCATAATGGTTAACTCCTCTCAAAAGTTTTTAATTTTCTTTAAAGTAAGTTCAAATACTTCCCGCTTTTAAATAAGGGGTTTGCATAATTCAAAAAATACTGCAATAATGTCACTCTGAGCGATAGCGAAAAGTCTCGTAGGCGCCTAGATCCTTCGCTAACGCTCAGGATGACATATTAAAGTTACATGATAATTAGAAGAAAAGTTAATTTTGCAAAACTCTCAAATAATTGTTATCCCCAAATAAAAGGAGGGGTTATTACGCCCTCCTCCAATCCTCAAACCACTTATTAGCTGTAACTTATATATATTATCATTTTTCCGATATAATCATCTTATTTTCCAAGCACGCCAGAGCAGTTAGCTGTGAATAAAGACCCTGAAAGTTTTTAAAATTAAGCGATTGTTTGCCATCAGATAAAGCCCGTTCCGGTTCCTGGTGTACTTCAACCATTATCCCGTCCGCTCCGGCAGCTATTGCAGCTTTGGCAACCGGAATAACCATATCCCATTTACCGGTAGCATGACTGGGATCAACAATTATCGGAAGGTGGGATAACATTTTGACGAGCGGTACTGCTCCAATATCAACAGTGTTACGTGTATATGGTTCAAAAGTTCTTATACCACGCTCGCAAAGAATTACCTGAGAATTACCGCCGCTAACTATATATTCCGCCGCCAGCAGCCATTCTTCAATTGTGGCGGATAAACCGCGCTTTAAAAAAATAGGCTTATCTATTTTACCCAGTTGCTCCAGCAACACATAGTTTTGCATATTGCGGCTTCCTACCTGTAGAATATCCACCTGTTCATACAGACTGTCCAGATCGCGCAAATCCATAATCTCACTAATTACAGGCATACCAGTTACCCGGCGTGCTTCAGCCATTATTTCCAACCCTTCTTTCCCCAATCCCCGAAAAGAATAAGGGGAAGTTCTGGGTTTGAAGATCCCACCCCGCAAAATATGGGCACCGGATTGTTTTAAGAATACAGCAACCTCCAGATAATCTTCCCAGCTCTCTACTGCACAAGGTCCGGCAATAATAGTACAATACCCTTGCCCTATCATTATCGTTCCATGTGGCCCGTTGACCTGGACGATTGAATCCTCTTTTTTATTTTCTCTTGATACTAATTGAAATGACTTAGTCTCTTTCATCATGAGTCTATTTTATAACAATGTTATCTTTTTTCATACTTTTTACTTCCTTACTTGGATTTAGGGGGTTATAGTTAAGAACGCTCGGGGCCGGCCTTTAGTTGAAGGTAATTAGAGGTCTGTTATCTTTCTAAATACTTTTATATTAATCCGATTTGAGTTAGTTGACTCTAATCGCCTATA
>JAQVWB010000238.1 GCA_028698695.1 Syntrophomonadaceae bacterium
ATATTCTTGAAGAAGGCAGTCAGGTAATCCCGCAGAGTGATGGTTCACTGATAGTGCAATAAAAGCAAGCCAATAGAAATTAGAAAGAATTAGAAAAAGGACCTGATAGCCAGGTCCTTTTTTATAAAAAATTTTCCATTCCATAAATCAGACCTTTTACGGAACCCATTTTCTTTATTACCATTACGACTCCCGGCATAAAACCAACCCGGTCAAAAGAATCATGTCTAATGGTTAGACTCTGGCCCATTCCGCCGAATATTACTTCCTGGTGGGCTACAAATCCGGGTAAGCGTACACTGTGTATGCGAATCTGTTCAACATCTCCACCCCGGCAACCAGCAACTTTTTCATATTCACTAAGGTTGGCAGGCGGACGAGGGGGGCGGTTCTTGCTGATCATTTCGGCAGTTTTTATAGCTGTGCCCGATGGTGAGTCAATTTTACGATCATGATGCAGCTCAATAATTTCAACATCGGGCAGATAACGAGCTGCCTCGGCAGCAAATTTCATCATCAAAACTGCTCCGATGGCAAAGTTGGGTATGACAGCCACTCCGACATTATTCTCCAGAGCCAGGTTATCCAATTGTTTTAGTTCAATTTCGTTTAGTCCAGTAGTTCCTATCACACAGGAGATGTTATTCTTTAAACCCAGGCGGGCATTGGTAAATACTGCCTGCGGACTGGTGAAATCAAGCAATACATCTGGTTTAACCCTACTGATTAGCTGTTCCAGATCATTTTCAATTGGTATATCTATAGCTTTTAAACCAGTGAGACTGGCTGCAGATTCTCCCTGAGCCTTAATGTCTGCTGCTCCGGTTAATTCAAGTTCATGATCAGTTGCAATAGCCCGCATGGATTCAATACCCATTTTCCCGAGTGCACCGGCAACGACAACCCTTATTTTTTTCTTCATGACTAAACCTCCGTACTTTTCCTGCATATTAGTTTCATATATTTTGTTGCCGGAGTCAATGTTTGATATAATCATAACATTATTTAATTCTACGAACTTAGCAAGTTGCCTTATAATAAAGGCAGGAAAAAACATTTTATAATAGGGGGGTTTTATTTTGAAAGTGTTTAATAAGGCACTGTTGCCGGTTGATGGTTCTGAGCAAGCTGAAAGGGCAGTAAAAAAAGCTGCCGAACTTGCTGCTGCCGGGGTTATAGAAAATATAGTATTGTTTAATGTTTACGGCACTTCGGATGTTGATATTACCAAGTTGCATAATCAGGATAAATTGGATCAACTACGGGCAGAGTCACAGGAGTTATTAAAAAAATATGAAGCTATATTACAAGCTGCCGGGGTTAGCTGCAAACTTAAAAGGGCCGGTGGTGATCCGGCAGCTCTGATACTGGATCTGATAGAAAGTGGGGACGACTATGATTTAATTATCATGGGTAGTCGTAAACTCAACAAATTTAAAGAGTTGGTGTTAGGCAGTGTATCAGATAAGGTAACCCGACTGGTAAGCATCCCGGTTTTAATTATTAAATAACCCCGCTGATACTTAAATGCAATTTTAATACGGCTTTTTCTAAATTGAAAGGGGTATAATTAATGCCTTTTGATGGTTTTACCATTCGCGCCATTGCCAATGAACTTAATAACACTCTTCTACAGGCCAGAATAGATAAGATTCACCAACCGGAAAAGGATGAAATAAGACTATCAGTACGGCAAGCCGGCGGGGGTACAGTTAAACTGCTGCTATCAGCTAATCCTCGCTGGTCCCGTATGCATTTAACTAACGAAAAAAAATTAAATCCTACAACCCCGCCAAGTTTTTGCATGTTATTAAGGAAATACCTGGAGGGTGGGAAAATCAAGTCAGTTCAACAATACGGTTTTGATCGTATTGTTCATATTACTATTGAAGCCCTGGATGAACTTCGCGACTGGAAACCCCGTATATTAATCGGTGAATTCACCGGGCGTCATTCCAATATTATCCTCATTAATCCTGAAACGGGGTTGATTATTGATGCTATGAAAAGATTTAGCCTGGATTCCGGTTCAGTTCGGGAGATAATGCCGGGGAAAGAATATGTACCCCCGCCGGAACAGGACAAGATAGACCTGCTTCAGGAAGAATATGAAATATTTGCGGACAGGATGTGGCAGCAAACCGCACAATCAGCATCCCAGGCATTATTTAATACTCTGGCTGGAGTAAGCCCTTTTTCAGCTCGCTGTATTTGTCAAAATGCCTCCATTGACCTGGACCTACCGGTAGAAGAATGCGGAGATTATGAACTGCGTTCCTTATACCATCAGGTCAAATCTTTATTACAGGATATTTCAACTTCAGGCAGCCCTTCATGTATATTATATCGCCGCAACAAAATGGAAGAATACCTGGCTTTTGAATTGTATAATCCCTCTTCTGAATTGTCATTAGCATGTTTTAGCTCAATTAATGAGACTTGTGACCAGTATTATTCAGCTAAAATGGAAAAGATTCGACTGGATTCCATGAAAACCAACCTGCTGAAAAGAATTAATACCCTGGCAGAAAAGGGCCGCAAAAAAAAGTTTTATCAGGAGGGTGATCTTAGCAAAGCTCAGGGAAACGAAAAATTCAAAACCTGGGGGGAATTATTAACTTCATATGCTTACCAGATTAATAAAGGAGACCGGCAGGCAACGCTGCAGGACTTCTATACTAATGAATCGGTGGTTATTGAACTTGACCCGCGCTGGACTCCCATAGAAAATGCTCAACGTTATTTCAAGATATATAATAAGAGCCGTAGTGCTATAAAACATCTTAAAAATTTGCTCAAACAGATTACTGATGAGATTACATATCTGGAATCCGTGATTGTAACCATTGAGCAGGCAGATAGTTTAGCTGAATTAG
>JAQVWB010000239.1 GCA_028698695.1 Syntrophomonadaceae bacterium
GATTATCAAATGGGCTTTTTCCATTTGTCTTATCATGCGTAAACGAAAGCATTTATCCTGATAGCGGCATAAATCCTTTCGGCAACTATGACGATCTGCCGCTACAAAAGGCCATTGTTTCATTAAACTGCCCGGTAAGGACAGTTCCTTTCGATCTCCGCTTTTGGTTTTTTCCGCCCAGACCATGATCGCTTCAATAAACTCCTGTTCCTCATCACTTAGTCCCTTGCGGCCACCAATAATACTTATGTACTTATTCCAGCATAAGTAATTTTCCCGCCCTTTAGCTTCTACAGCCAGAAATTTATAAGCTAATAAATCCTGCAAGGCAGGAATATCTTTTTCAATAATTTGCTGTTGCAGGGCTTTGGTTCGTGTTGATATTACTACCCGATGTCCTTCTTTTACAGACCATAAAACTGATGGCAGTAAATAAGCTAAAGTTTTACCTATACCCGTTCCCGCCTCAGCCACTAAATACTCGTTATTTATAAAACAATGGGCAACCTGATTAGCTAATTCAAGCTGTTCTTCACGAAAGTGGTAATTATCAATAACCTTATTAATTCGCGATTCATCATTAAAAAAACTATCTATCTCACTGGTTATACTTTTCATAGTGAGTATATTCTCCCCATATTATAAATGGAAGCTAAAGGCTTCCGCTGGCAATCCTGTTATTTTGTCAGGGGAACCGCGTGTACTCATTGGTATCCCCGGATAACACCTGTGATAATGCAACAATCATATTAATTGTAAAGGAAATTATCAATTTCCGCTTCTATAAGTCAAAGATTACATCCTGGCTTTTGTGATCAGATTTTTTTTGCCCTGCTTTTCCACAATATATGTACCATCAATGTCTATATTATGGTCAATAAGATATTGATAGTAAACAGATTGGTTTTCCGGAGCCATTTTTACAGATAAACCGCAGCTGGAAGAAATCTCTCTCAGTGTTGGCATCAAAATAAATTCTGCCTTTATATCCATAAGTAATCTTTCGGCTTTGAGCGCATTGGAGGTAGAAGTAAAGGTGAATACGGTATAATTATTGGTTTTTATTAAACTGTTATCCATTGATAAAACATTCCTCTTGCTAAAAAGTTATTATCCCGGTATTGGCAAAGGTGGCTTTGCTGTCAGCAATAATTTTTTCACCAGACCATACTTCTGCATGAGCAAATATTAAACTTTTTCCTGATTTCAATACCCTTCCCCGGGCAGTGATCTTTTCTCCCAGAGCAGCAGATGACAAAAATGCTGTTGAGCAATCAACTGTTACTCCCCTTATTCCCAGACTTCGTACCGCATTCCCCATGGCAGCATCTACCAATGACATAATTAAACCACCATGAATTAATCCCAGTGGATTAGTATGCTCTACTTTGGAAGTTACAACTACTTCTGCGGTTCCCGAGCCAATTCTGCTTAGGGCAATGCTTAGTGTCCGGTAATAGGGGGTTTCTTCAATCGATTTTTCTATATATTGAAACAAAGCAGCATCGATACCATCATTGATTGCAGTCATTTTTACAACACCTTTCCTAAACCTGATAAACATTATAGCATAATTACTTATCAGCCTATATATTCGGTTTAATTATAATTAATCATGCAATAATGATGATCATTTTGTGGATTAGAAACAAAATTCCATTATATAACGCTTATAGACTTTTATTGTTATTGGAAAAATAGATTTAAGAAGGGAGACTTAAAAATGTTTGAAATTAATAATCGTATAATACTCTCTGTATTGGCAGTATTATTCATAGTGCTTTTAGCCATAGCAATCAGGCAACCTGGATCAGATAAAAAACCTTTACCTCAAACTAAATCCCCTGAGCCTCAATGGTATGTAGTATTTTCAGTAAAGAATCAGAAGGCAACTGCCTACACGGAAGCGTCCCAGGCACCAATATCATCAGGTGGTAAAGAATATGCCTTGGGTACAATTGCAGTACATCCATTAGTTCCCAGTCAATATGGTGGTGACCCCAGAGTCCCTATGATCCCGTTTAATACTGAGATTATTTTATCCAGACCAATAACTATTCAAGGCAATGAATATGATAGCCTGAAAGTCATTGATACCGGTGATATAAATTATCGATTATGGCCGGAATATCCATACTGGATTGATGTATTTCATGGAACAACCAATTATTACAGCCATAAAGCAGCCTTGAACTATGGCACTGATTTAATAGATTATTATTGGGTTGAAAAATGGCGATAAACTCATAAGGCGAAAATAAAAGCCCTCGTAAGAGGGCTTTTCCAACTCAATTATTTATTTTTTTCGTAAACTGCAAATAGTTGCAAAGCCACTTCATCAAAGGGTTTTGATCTTAATTCATCGGCTAATTCTTTAGCTGGTGAACGATCAGCTATTTCCAGAAAACCTTGCCAGCTTAAATAATCAAACGGCGTTACTTCTACTTCTTTAAAACCATGTCGTTCAAACATTTTGGTTAATGATTCAGGATCAAAATGATGCATATGCAGCATAGCTGGGAACATAGTACCTTCAATACTTTCATGAATATGTTGTTCTACTTCACCATAGCGGGTAGGGGCAGTGATAAAAACTCTGCCTCCCGGCTCGAGTACGCGGGCAAATTGTTCAACTATTTTCTCCGGTGCAAAAGTATGCTCCAGAACATCCAGACAATTTATAGCATTAAAATAATTATCCGGATAAGGCAAGGCATCAATACTGCCAACTGCAAAAGTAACTTCTTTGGAATCTCCGGATAATAAAGTTTGTGCAGTGGGGAATTCACATTCTACTTCTATTCCCCCTAATTCTTCTTCAATCAGATCAATTACCTGAGGGAATATAGTCTTTTCCCCTTTTTTCATC
>JAQVWB010000240.1 GCA_028698695.1 Syntrophomonadaceae bacterium
TAAGCTCCAAAGGCCATGGCTATTTTGTCACCATGTATAATCGGAGAAAGATTAATTAGTAATTGCCAGATTGGAGGTAGAACGTCCCCATTTATAGTAGGAGAACCAATTAAAATTCCGCTGGCCTTTTCAATAGCTGATAATACTTCCTGTAAATCGCTGTAGACCAGATCATATTTCAAAAACTCAAACTCTCCCTGGGCAGTAATACCTTCAGCAATAGCATCAGCCAGCATTTCAGTATAACCATATGCACTGACATAAGCCATTACTACTGTCGGGCGATTTACATCCGGAAGTTCTTTGGGAGTGGACCACTCCCGGTAAAGCTCCATATACCTGGGTATATCCTGCCTTAAAACCGGCCCATGTCCGGTACAGACAAAATCAAGTTTCAGGTCTTTAATTTTATCCAAACCTTCCAGTACATAAGGTTTAAATGGACTCATTATCATATCATAATAGTATTTATAAGCATTCATTAAATCCTGGCTGACCAGATCATTGAAAATTTCGTTACCGGCATAATGGCTGCCTAAAAAATCACAGCTGAACAGCACTGAGTCTTCATGCAAATAAGTAAACATTGAATCTGGCCAATGTAAGAACGGGGCATTGATAAACTCCAGGGTCTTGCCACCCAAATCCAACTTGTCTCCATGATGCAGTTCCTCATATCTAAAATTTCTATTGGTAATATTCTTTAAGAAAGTTATCGCTGTGGGGCTGCCCAGAATAGTAATACCGGGGATTTTGTCCAATAGTAACTCTATTGAACCTGCATGATCCGGTTCAGTATGATTCATAATCAAATAATCAATATCATTAAGATTTACAACTTCCTGCAATCTTTGCAGATATTCATCAAAAAATTTGAATTTAACTGTCTCAATAATGGCAGTCTTCGATTGTCCTTTTACCACATAAGCATTATAACTGGTACCGTATTCAGTTATCATTACGATATCAAATACGCGCAAATCGAAATCCTGTACCCCAACCCAGAATACATCATCAGTTATTTTCACGGCTGACATTTAAAAACCCCCTTCTTTTTCATCTTTATTAACCCTAATATTATGGTAATTGGAGGGTAAGAGCAAGTAATTATTAAGCGTTGCGCCAAAATGTCCGATTCTAATTAACTAATAAATATCCTGTCCCTGCATACAGATTTTGTTAGTAATTATATGCTTTTCGGTAAATAACTTTTAGTCGTTTACTAAGTAATAACTGAAGGCAAAACACAACAATATTGTTTTATGAGCCTGCAAAACATTTTTTTATAATAATATCTTATCTTTAATATAACCATTATCAATAATGTATTAATATTACATATTACTTATATTCATATGTAATTAATTGAATTAATAATATTAATTTCTTTTTGCATAACGGGTTCAGTATTTGTGGACATTCGCTGTATGTATATTTATGCACATGTTGTATGATAATTAGCTTTTTTCACGTTTTTATATGCGTATTAGGATATTTTTAATCACTATACCCTTTTAATTCCTGTTGCAATTTTGTAAGTTCCAAAAATAATTTTTTGGTTATTAAGTTTGGCATGGATTAATTTATTGAAATTAATTATAAATTAAGGTTATGTATTTCTAACCTATATTGAAAAATACTTAGTATAAGCTCGAAATTTTAGAATAAGTCGATTATTCTGTATAATCTGCAGCTTTATTAATAGGAAAGACTTGTATTATCTTTAGCATAGCAAAGGCTGTTCGTGATTATATATAGCATGGACAGTCTGGATTAAAGAACGGAGGGGAGGAAGGACAGAATGGATTACAAAGAGATTATTGCCAGTTATGCCGATAAACCCGGAGGTATTATCGAAGCATTTCATGCGGTGCAATCTCAACTTAGTTACCTGCCGCGGGAGGTAATCGCCGAAGCATCCCGGGTATTTAAAATTCCGGTATCAGAAGCCTACGGGGTGGCCAGTTTTTATTCAATGTTTTCTACGGAGCCACGGGGTAAAAACATCATCCGGATTTGTGAAAGTGCCCCTTGTCATGTGGCAGGTGCTGCCGAAGTTGTCCGGGCTCTGGAACGAGAGTTGGGCATTTTTATGGGCGAGAGTACTGCTGATGGTCTTTTTGCACTTGAGTTTACTGAATGTGTCGGTCAATGTCAGGCAACACCGGTTATCACTATTAATGGTGAACCCTATTTGGATGTAAATGCTGCCATAATCCCGGAAATATTATCAAAATATCGTTAAGTTTTATTATCTTGTCATTTGTGAAAGTTATAACTTTTACAAGCGATTATGAAGGGAGGGCATTTATTAATGGCTGAAGAAATGCGCATTGTTTTGCGCAATTACGGCAAGATTGATCCTTTAAAAATTGAGGATTATATAGCCCAGGGCGGTTATAAGGCTCTGGAAAAAGCGCGGAGCATGAGTCAGCAGGATTTAATTGCTGAAGTAAAAAAATCCAATCTTCGCGGTCGTGGAGGAGCCGGTTTTAACTGCGGTCAGAAATGGTCTTTTGCTTATGGGGCGCAATCAGATGTCAAGTATGTAGTCTGTAATGCTGATGAAGGAGAACCGGGCACTTACAAGGACCGGCTCATAATGGAGAATGACCCCCAGGCTCTGTTGGAGGGAATGGCTATCTGTGCTTATGCCATTGGGGCCAAACAAGGTTATATTTACTGCCGGGGTGAATATCCGCAGGTCATAAATATATTGAATAAAGCTATTGAACAGGCTACCACCAAAGGCGTGTTGGGGGATTTTTCTATCGAAGTACGCAGCGGCGCCGGCGCTTATGTATGTGGCGAGGAAACTGCTCTGATAGAATCTATCGAGGGCAGCCGCGGTGAACCCCGTTTTAAGCCG
>JAQVWB010000042.1 GCA_028698695.1 Syntrophomonadaceae bacterium
GGCTACACAATCAGCTGCTACCGTAGTATAAGCATGCCCAATGTGTAAATTATCACTGGGATAATATATGGGGGTAGTAATATAAAATCGATGGTCCTGCTTCAAAAAATGTCCCTCCTTAGAAATTACCGGTTTATATATTACCGGTTAACCCGGTACTAATCTTCACCGAATTATTATAAGCTATAGTTTACCACATCTTTACTTCCATATCCTATTTTTACATGATATACAGGTTTATAAGACTAATGCCGGTTGGATATTGTTACATATAACCCCAATAGAGCCTTATTTGTCCTCATTTTGTCTGGAAATGTTGAAAAATACTTGACTTAAATTGGGAATGTTGGTATAGTTTGTTGAGAAAGGAATTGAGATTGGAGGAATTTTAATCATGATGAAATCTACTGGTGTGGTGAGAAAAGTTGATGAGTTAGGCCGTATAGTAATCCCCATTGAACTAAGAAGAACAATGGGCATCGAGGAAAAAGATGCACTGGAAATTTACGTCGATAATGAGAAAATTATACTGCGTAAATATGAGCCAGCCTGTATTTTCTGTGGTAATGCAGAAGAAGTTATTAATTACAAAGGCAAGAATTTATGCAGAAGCTGCATGACTGAACTGGGCAAACAGGTAGGTTAAATTCAGTCCTTAAGCGTACGGTTTTTTTCTACATAATTGTACAAACTGGATTTACTAATTCCATATTCCCCGGCCTTCTTTTTGAGGGCCTCTTTTTTATGCATGCCATTATCAAGAAGCTGCTGAACTTCTGCCGCTATTTCATGAAGGGAAGCTGCCCGGATTTCTGCAACTTTTCCCGCCAATACTATGGTTAATTCACCCCGGGCCGGGTTTTGCTGAAAGTACTCCTGGGCTTCCTCTATTGTGCCCCGAAATACCTGCTCATGTATTTTGGTAAGTTCACGGGCTATGGCGATTTGTCTTTCGCTGCCCATGACCTCACTGATAACTTGCAGGAAATTTTCCAGTCTGTGCGGAGCTTCATAAAAAACTATGGTCTTACTCTCCTGCTGCAGTTTCTGTAATGCGGTTCGCCTTTGTCCGGCCTTTACGGGTAAAAATCCCATGAAAACGAAACTATCCGTATCCATTCCCGACAAGGTCAGGGCGGCGATTACTGCCGACGGTCCAGGTATTACCTCGATTTCAATTTCAGCCTTGATAACACTTTTTATCAGTCTGGTTCCCGGATCTGAAATACCCGGCATACCGGCATCAGTTACGAGAGCCACATTTTTCCCACTGATTAGAAGCTCAATTAAATGGTTTTCCTTATGCTGATCGCTATGTTGATGATAACTTATCAAAGGTTTTTTAATATGATAACGGTTAAGCAGTTTGATAGTGTGACGAGTATCTTCACAGGCAATTACATCTACTGCCCGTAAAGTTTTCAGCAGCCTTACCGTTACATCTTCCAGATTGCCAATTGGGGTTCCGCAAATATACAGTTTCCCTGACATAATTATCAACTCCCGATTAGCGCTCTTAATGTTATCCCTGTCCCCGATATATTTGCAGAATTTCTTCGCTATATACTCCTGGAGATTGGTAAATAACCAGCGGTTCCAGTATCACTGCAGGGCCGGTTCCTTCTTTTTCGGCTTCCACCAACACCATGGAAGGAGCCCGATCCCTGAAAGAATGTACCATCCGCACTCGTTTCAAACTCATATCTTGTTGCGCTAGAATTTCCTGCAGACTGGGCAGACGCCGGGCAGGTTGGATGAATGCAAATCGGCCCTGGGGTTTCAGCAGATATCTGGCTGCACTAATCAGGTCAGATAAATCCATACAGATTTCGTGCCGGGCTATGGCTTTTTCCTGATTCAGACTTATCTTTCCCTCTTTGCAACCATAATATGGTGGGTTGCTAACTACTAAATCCATACTTTCCAGAGCCATTAATTGGTCAATATGACGAATATCGCCTGCCATAATCCTGATGCGATCCGTACAATGATTAAGCTGCAAACTGCGTTCTGCCCGATTATACATATCCGGCTGAATTTCAATACCGGTAATCTGTGCATAAGGAAGTCTCCAATATAGCAGCAGAGCAATGACTCCACTGCCGGTACCCAGATCAGTTACTCTGATAGCCTGATTTGCATCTATAAAATTAGCCAATAAAACTGCATCAATTGAAAATCGATAACCGGAACGGGATTGTATAACCTTTAGGCCGCCCAGCAACAGGTCATCAACTGTTTCCTCTGCCTCAGTCCCTGCTGAGTTATTATCTGCCACCTGATTACTCCTTTTCCAATAAAGCAATGCAGAACAAACAATCTTCATTCCGAGGCTGGCCATACTCAAAGGGACAAATATGATAACCCTCGCTGTAAATCCGGCCTATTCCCTCATAACTTTCCCCCTGAATTTTAATAGCATTTTCTCTGCCAGTAGTATCGGGGGCTATTTCTCTACGGACAACTTCCCTTTCCAGATAAATTATCCGTTCTTTCAGTTCGCCAATCTCAAGCATCATCTCCCGCATGAGCTGCTTCAGCTCTTGGACAGTTTTCTCCAAGTTTGCCGTCCTCCCCTTTACTCTCATACATCTCAGACTCGTACTTCAAACAACACATGAGTCGGCTACATATCCCCGAAATTTTAGTAGGATTGAGGGATAAGTTTTGTTCTTTGGCCATACGGATGGAAACGGGTTCAAAATCACCCAGAAAGTTATGGCAGCATAAAATCCGCCCGCAGGCCCCTATTCCACCCAGCATTTTAGCTTCATCACGCACTCCTATTTGTCTTAGCTCAATGCGGGTTTTAAATATGGCCGCCAAGTCTTTAACCAGTTCACGAAAATCTACGCGACCCTCGGCTGTAAAATAGAAAATAATTTTACCGGTATCAAAAGTATATTCCACATCAATCAATCGCATAGGTAAACGGTGTTCCTTTACTTTGCGCCGACAAGTTTCCAGCGCTTCCTGTTCTTTTTTGCGATTGTTTTCATGTATAATGCTATCCTCAGGTGTCGCTTTACGAATTACCGGCTTTAACGGAAGTACTAATTGGTCCTCCGGAATATCACGTCTGCCGGAAGCCACCATTCCATACTCAATTCCTCTGATAGTCTCCACTATAACTGCATCGCCCGCTTCCAAATCCATATCATCGCAAGCAAAATGATATATTTTCCCGGCCGGCTTAAACCTTATTCCTGCTACCCAGGCCATTAATAACCCTCCTCTATTAAACCTGGCAGTTTATTTCCCGACTTGAACTGCCTTATAAATTATTTGCTGGTACCACAACGAACTAAATATACTGCTCGCAGGCTTAGCATGGGGAACACCTGCGGCCTGTGCGATTCATTGCCAAACCTGATATATTTCCCTGGCAATATGAATACTGATCAATGACTTGTTTAAATAATAGCGCATATATTCTTTTAATACTCTGATTCTCTCCAAAGCCTTACGCACCCGCTCATAATCCATAGGCGGCAAGCTGTCAGCCAGAGTACTGTTCTGGGGAATGATGAGCAGATTGCTCTGCCCGGTTTGCTTGTAAACCATTACATCTCTTAATATAGTCTCCATCATGCCCGCCATCAATTCCAGATTTTCCTTGATCTGGTCGGCGGTATCAAAAACGGCCACCCTTTCCGAACCGGCAAGCGTTGCAATACTTTGTCCGGCTAACTCCCATAACTGTTCCTCGTTATCCTGCCGGGAGAATTTTTCGGCCAACTCCAGATTACCCTGGCTCAATAGGGCTGCCCGGTACGCTTTTTGTTCTTCAACTCCCCTGCATACTAATATGCTGGTGATTGTTTCCTGCGTCAAGGAATAAAATCTTACCATCTGGCAGCGTGAAACAATCGTCTCCATAATCGCATCAATATCAGTGCATAATATAATAACCCCATAAGAGGGCGGTTCTTCCAAAGTTTTCAGTAAGGCATTGGCCGTTTCATTGCGCATTAAATGACTGTCTTTGATAATTACTATTCTATGCTTGGCTCGGTAAGGCTTTACTCCCATCCAGGGTATGAGTTCCTTGCTTATCTGTTCTTTTAGAATAAAACTGTAGTCCTCCGGTACTTCAATCTCTAATAAATCCGGATGAAACCCCTGCTGGAAAAACAGGTCGCTATCCTGGTCTCCTTTGGCAATAATAGCCCGGGCAAAGGCCAGAGCAGTAGTCGTTTTACCGACTCCGGGAGGACCGGTAAATAAATAGGCATGACTTATATTTTCATTTTCCAGACTGCGGGACAACAGGTCAACCGCACGAGGTTGTCCCGCTATCTTATCCAATGTAGTTATCATCGTTATTAACTCCCCGGTTATGGCCGTTTAAGCCATTAAATCTATCAGTATACCGCGAATTTTATCCAGGGTCTCCAGCACTTCCACTGGATCACTCTTCTGGCGCATAAAATCATGCAATAGTTGTTCCATTTCCTGATCAACCGTCTTAATTGTAACTAATATTGACCTTCCTCTGCGACTGCGTCCCGATTGTTGATTCAGGTTATACGCCTTTGAGGTGGCTTCCTGTAAAAACTGTTTTACCAGTTTCTTATATAACATCAGATCATTAACGGTCAGACTTTTATTTAACCTCTCCGTCAGGCCATCCATCTCCCTGAGCAATTCCTGCATACGAAAACGCCCTTCGGCCTCCTGACGCTGATATAACTCCTCATTAAATGCAGCCGGCTCTTTCCGGGAAACCTCTACCTGATTTTTGCGTGTAACCGCCGAAAAATTATTAAGTCCTCTTTTATCCCGGTCAATCTTCATCATATTTGCCCCCTATTCAGGCCAACTGCGCTCCTGCATCAATTCCTTTATATATTCTATTGCCCTGCCCTTTACCAGGGACTGCGGCTGTGAAGCATCAATTACTTTAACGCGGGCAGGATTGGTTCGCGCAATCTGCAAATAACCTTCCCGCACGCGGGTTTGAAACTGCAGGCCTTCCTGTTCCAATCGGTCAGGACGACCGTCAGCCCTTCTGACCAAAGCGGTACGGGGATCAAGGTCCAACAACAAAGTTAAATCCGGTTCAATCCCGCCGGTACACAATTGGTTCAGGTTATATAAAAAATCCAGCTGAATACCCCGGCCATACCCCTGATAGGCAATTGTAGAATCAATGTAACGATCAGCTACGATTAAGCGGCCTGCTTCCAACGCCGGACGAATTATCTCATCAACCAACTGACAGCGAGCCGAGGCATATAGCATAGCCTCAGTTCTATCTCCAATAGTATCATTACGACAATCCAGCAACAGCTGTCTAATCTGTTCTGAAATCACCGTACTCCCCGGTTCTCGTATGCTAACCGGTAAATATGGCTGCAAAAATTCCTGCAGCTCCATCTTCAAACTGCTCTTGCCGCAGCCATCTATTCCCTCCAGGCTTATAAACAATCCTCTTCTGCTCATCTCTTACCTTCAATTAAATGGATTCTAAAAAAGTCATTATTACATCCACGACCCACTTCATATTAACCATCTATTATAAGTATACTATTTAAACTGCTTTCCCGGGGTCCCTGTATTTGTAATTTACTGTTTTTAATATAATAAAGATACTCCAGCAGTTCCTCTGTAATTAATTCTCCCGGCAACAAGGCAGGGATACCGGGTGGATAAACGGCTACACTCTCTCCGGCAATACAACCGGCGCTTTCCTTTAACGGCACCTGCTTTTTGCGGGCCATAAAAGCATCCCGCGGAGTCATAAGTACAGTTGGGTTAACCGGAACTTTGGCTATAGGTGTATTCTCCCTGCGGCCTTGATAAACAGCAGTAACATTCTTTAATGCCTGATAAAATCTTTCCCAATGAGCAGCTTCATGAAACATGGACATCATGGCCAGTATAAATTTTTCCTGGGCCATTTCCACCTGTATAGCATATTGTTCCCTTAATTGGTGGGCGACTTCCCGCCCACTGACCGTAACTCCGGGAAAGGATACCACTAATTTTAAAGGGTCATAACCGGTGACTCCCTCAAATCCGGTCAACTCATCACCGTAACAATGCAGTCCCGGTAAGTTGTTTATTTTTTCCCGATACTGCCTGGCTAATTGATAAGCAGTTTCCAGCTGACTTTCCCCCTTTTCCACCATGAAAGCCCGAGCCAGGTCTATGGAAGCCAGAATAGGATAGGAAGGACTGGTAGTGGTCAATAAACTACAGGCTGCCCTCAGGCGGGTAAAATCATGAAACCCCTCGGCTACATGTAAAGCGGCCCCCTGATTCAATACCGGCAAGGTTTTATGCATGCCATTTACGGCAGCGTCGGCTCCGCAATGCAGAGCAGGGGTCGGATAAGCAGCATGAAAAGCAAAATGGGCCCCATGAGCTTCATCCACCAATAACTGAATTCCTTTTTGATGAACCTTTTGGGCAATTGCTTCGATTGGAGCGGCAGTACCAAAATAACTGGGACTGGTAATAAAAACTGCTTTTACCCGCGGGTTCTCTGCCAGCAGACTGTCCACCTGTCTCCCGGTAACGCTCAGGGCCACACCCAGCTCAGGCTGATATTCAACCGGAATATAAATAGGCCGGACAGCGGACAAAACCATGGCACTGAAAAAAGAACGATGGGCATTGCGTGGAACGAGGACTTCGTCATCCGGGTTAAAGCTTAGAAATAAGGCATGTATGCCGGAACTGGCACCATTAACCAGAAAAAGGCTCTCCTGAGCCCCATAAGCCTTTGCCAGCAACCTCCGGGCCTCTTCAATAACCTCCTGTGACATGTGCAAGTCATCTAAACCGGGTACCTCGGTAACATCAAAGCCGCTAATTAACTTAAACTCTCCCGTCTCAAACCCCAGCCCGCCTGCATGTCCAGGCATGTGCAACCGCAAGGGCGCTATTGACTGATAATCGCATAATGCCTTATAAATAGGAGCTTCCCACTGACTGTTAAACAAAAAGGTCTCCTCTCTATACAATCAAATTCATAGCCGCCGGCAATACTTCAAATATCAGGTTACCCCGCCCGGGAGTTTCTCCATCCATTTCAAAATATAAATTGTCCTGTGATTCAATAATAACCTTTTTCCCGGTATGATAATGTACACGCGGGTTTTTTAAATGCTCGCCCTTGCGAATGGGAATAATATTTCTCATTAATTCAAGTTTGCCAAGACCCTCTACTACTACGATATCCAGCCAGCCATCATTAATTACTGCCCGGGGAGTCACCTTCATGCCCCCGCCAAAATATTGTCCATTGCCAATGGCTGCCAGACAGGAATCCCCCGCGTACACATTCCGGTTATCTATATTTACCTTTAAATATAAGTTTTTAAAAGCAATAATGGAGGTAACTGCCCCCACCAGAAATGATAACGGTCCACCCATGAGCTTACTGTTGCGATTTACTCTGAAAACCGTATCGCTGCCCAACCCTACATCAGCAATATTAATAAAATAGCGGCTGGCCGGTTCTCCCTGCCAATTCGTAAATGTAGCCCTCACCAGATCACAGGACACCGTCTGCGGTTTTAAAAACAACCGGACTATATTCTCCGGCTGGTTGGACATTTGCATCAAGCGGGCAAAATCGCCGCCGGTTCCCATAGGAATCATGGACAACCGTGCTGACTCATTTATAAAAACACCCTGGTCATCAAAAAACCCATTTACAACTTCATTAAGGGTACCATCTCCGCCAACGGCAATAATATGCTCATAGCCTTCCCATAATGCTTTCCGGGTAAGCTCTATAGCTTCCAGTGGCCGACTGGTCATACTGACACCAAAAGTTATATTATTATCTTTTAAATGCTTCTCCAACTGTATCCAGGTCTTACAGGTTCGTCCATTAGCGGAAGCCGGATTTACAACAAACATACTGCGAATACTGTTCTCTGCCATCTGCTCTCCCCATTACTACATTCTCACTTCTATAATATTGTATATTAAATCTGTGAGCTTTAAAATATTAAACCTGCCAACCTTGGCACCCGGAAATAAATTTAAAACTTTGGGGTGAATTATTTCGTAAATTTAATATTTTGGATTATAATAATTTCAAGAAGGGAGTTGAAAGCATGTCAAAATATGAATATTACGACCTTGAAGTAAATGGTCCCCTCGCTTATGTTACTCTCAATCGTCCGGATCGTATGAACATGATGGGGTTTGGTCCCTGGAAAGAAATTCTCTCGGTACAGGATGAAATTGAGGCCAATCGCGATATCAGGGTAGTTATTATCAAAGCTGACGGCGATCATTTTTCAGCTGGAATCGACCTGCGTGATCTGGAACAGGCAGATTCTCTCTCAGTAGCCGATAACATCAACTGGCTGCAGCGGGTTTATGGACGCTGGCAGGAAATGAACCCCATTGTAATTGCCGCTGTACACGGCTTGTGTTACGGGGCCGGTTTTGAAATGATCTGCGCCTGCGATATCAGAATTGCCGCCGAAGATGCCATCTTTGCCATTCCGGAAGTTCGTTTTGGGTTATCACCTGATATGGGCGGAAGTCAGCGCTTACCAAGACTGGTTGGACCGGGACAAGCCAAACGCCTCATCCTGGCATGTGAGGAAATTGATGGTCGTGAAGCTCGTGATATTGGCTTTGTAGAAATTGTGGTTCCCCGTGACCAGCTATATGAAAGAGCTGAAAAACTGGCCAAAAAAATTATAAACAATCCCCCCTGGGCAGTACGTTTCGGGAAAAAAGCCATTAATGCTTCCATGGACAGCAGTCTGGCCGGTGGATTGCTGCTGGAACAAATTCAAACCATTTTCTGCTGCGGAACGGAAGATCAAAATGAAGCCATTCATGCATTCTTTGAAAAACGTAAACCCGAATTTAAAGAAAGATAGTAACGATTCGGAGTTTATTTAATCATTTTTAGAACCTGACGTTACCTGACTCTGACTGACTGGACCTGACTTAATATTAATTTTAAAAACAATTGTCAGGTTGAGTCAGTAAAAGTCAGTTTCAGTCAGCAATGATATCCATCACTCTTCAAAACACCGTTTGCCATCATCCGCGTCTACCCTGATACAGCCTCCGTTATTTGATTTTTAAATTACAAAATCACGAGCGGTAAATATTTTATTCCCAGCCACCCGGACTACAACTTCTCCTGTTTAAATACTTCAGGTCATCTCCGTTTATGGTCTTTAATTCAGATTTTCCCACAAGAACTCAGCTACATCCATTACCGGAATATTTTCGTCTTTCGATACTTTTACCCCGTCAGTAAGCATCGTCAGGCAGAAGGGGCAATTGCTGACGATTAATTCCGGATCTGTCTCCAACAATTGATCTACCCGGGTCTCGTTAATTCTCTTGTACCCGTCAGCAGCTTCTTCTTCCAGAAACATGCGTCCTCCTCCGGCACCACAACAGAATCCAAACTGTTTGGACTTTTCAACCTCCAACAAACTACCGCCTACCTTGCTTACAATTTCTCTGGGTGGTTCATAAATACTGTTATGTCTGCCCAGGAAACAAGAATCATGGTAGCTGACTTTTTTATCAGCCTTGCCTGAAACACTGAGTTTTCCCTCCCGGATGAGATTAGCCAGCACTTCGGTATAATGAAATACCTCGTAATTGCCTCCCAGCTGCGGATATTCATTCTTAATGGCATTGTATCCATGTGGACACAGACAAATTATCTTTTTAACCCCATAATTATTAAAAGTCTCGATATTTTGATTAGCCAGGGTCTGAAACAGATATTCGTTTCCCAGCCTTCTGGCCGGGTCACCACAGCACATTTCTTCCGTCCCCAGATAACCAAACTTAACCTCGGCTCTATTTAATAAATTGACTACCTTTTCGCCTACTTTTTTATAACGATCATCAAAGGCTACTGCACATCCGCCGAATAATAAATATTCAAACTCACCATTATCTTCTCCGAGTAAATTAACCTGCTCCCTTATTTTCCGTTCTTCCAGCCACTGTGCCCGGGAAGCCCAACCTGCTCCCCAGGGATTATAATTTCTCTCCAAATTAGTAAACGTCATCTGGGCCTCGCCAGGAATATCTCCCTGCCACATCACCAGGTTTCTTCTCATTTCAGTAATTTTACTGATATGTTCAATCTCCATGGGACAATGAACCACACAACCCCGGCAATTAGTACAAGCCCATAATACCTCCGGACTTACCACATCATATAATAAACTTTGTTCCAGCACCGGCACTTGATTAAATACCTGATCAACATCATTAACCTCATCAACAGTCATCGCCAATTTTGCTTCGTCTTCCTCATCTCCCCGCCCCGGGAGTATATAGGGTGCCTTGGCATCCATATGTTTTTTCATCGTCTGGATTATAGTAATTTTGGGATTCAATTTCTTACCGGTATTATAAGCCGGGCAAGCCTCCTGACAACGACCACAGCGAATACAAGCATCCAGGTCCAATAAATCCTTCCAATGCAATTCCTCAATCTGCTCAACCCCAAAACTTTCCGCTTCCTCAATATTATCTATAACTCTTATATCACCAGGCTCCAAATTACTGGAATAATACGAAATCATACCGGCAAAGATGTGCCAGAGTTTCGTATAGGCAACTATTCCAATAAACAAAAATGATATTGCCATATGAAACCACCAGTTAAACCTGTGCCAAAACAAAATGTTTTCCAGACTTAACCCGGAAAACATACCCGTAAAAAGCCAACCAACTGGTGAAGCAATGCTTTCATAACTGATTTGACTCAAAGAGGTAGATAACTTTATTTGCCCGGCAATCCTTAAACCTTCAACCACGTAGCCGGTAAACAAAATAGCCGCAATTAATAATAAAATCCAACCATCCAATGGCTTGGAATCATTTAAACGACCCGGCCGCTGTACATATCTGACAATTGCTAAAACGATAATGCCAGCTAGTGCCAGCATACCCATAACATCAATAAAGGCTGAAAAATAGACATAAATATTTCCAACCAGCGGAGGAAATCCAATCTTATCCCAGGCAGCAAAACTGGCTGTTGCAATAAATAATACGACGAATCCCCAAAACAGGAAGAAATGCGATACCCCTGGCAGTGGCTTTCTCAATACCAATCTTTGCGTAAAAGTATTATAAATAAAATTTAATATTCGTTTTCCCACCTGCTCATTTCGTATCGCATCGCCTTTTGCCAACTGCCAGACCTTTATGCGCTTATATACCCCATAAATAAACAATCCCAGCGGTATAAACATAAGTATATAAATCAGCCACTCATAATATATATTGGCTCCAACCACCCTCATTGGTATCTCAAATCCACCACTTAAAGGCCGAAAATCAAACATCACGTCAACCCCCATTTAACTTCGTGTTGCTTTAGTTTTCCAAACCAGCAATAATTTATACCAGAAATAGGGGACAGCCTCATTGGAAAGATAGCAGACTTCCAATTACGTTTAACAGAAGGCCGGACCCGAGCGTTCTTAACTTTAACCCCCCCAGAAAAATATAATTGGAACAAAAGAACCGTCCGTCCCCTTGTTCCAAATAAAATAATCCTGGCGATGTCCTACTC
>JAQVWB010000241.1 GCA_028698695.1 Syntrophomonadaceae bacterium
CGTGCCTACAATAAGAGCATCAGCGTCTCTGATTTTACGCCCCACTATATGGGCATCGTCTTCGGGCAGGGCGCATTCCCGGTCTGGCCGGCACTTCATGCAGGCCATGCAAGGCTTCATGTTGAGTTCATATACGTTGATCCACTCCACCTGATGTTGACTGGAAATTCCTTTAACAACCAATTTGAGAAGATCAGCAACTGTTCCATTTTTACGCGGGCTGCCGTTTAAAACCAATATATTCATAATTGCTCCTTCTGTGAGGAGACACCTCACTTTGATTGGCTGATATTTTTTCAAATTATACCACGATTACAAGGAATCTTTCACAACCGTGAAAGCTTTATTGATCGGAATCCGTATTCATAGAAACAGTACCGGCGCCGGGCATTTTTAAGCTGGAGAATTTTTATGGACTATAGAAAAAAAGTACTGACAGTTATAACCCTGCTAATAATAGTAGTAATTATTGCCGCGGCGGTGATTATCATGTCCAAACTGGATGCGGTTGAATCAGGCTCTCCGTCTGCCAATAATTCAGCCTTTGACAGCCCGAATAAATCCGCGGACGTAATACTCTATGGAGCTATCCATACGCCATTTGCCAACTTTCGGATCACATCTGATCTAAATAGTGACAGCTATCTGGTTATTTTTGAAGAGAACGGTAAAGTTGGTTTTAAGGACCAAAGCGGTAAGACCATTGTGCCGGCTATATACAGCAAAGCCAACAGCTTCTGGAAGGGCGTGGCCAGGGTGTGGTCTGATCAAGACGGGCAGTATGTTTGGAAGACCATCGATATGAACGGCAAGGTATACGACTATAATGAGGTATATGGTTTCGAATACGGCCTGTCGGCGGTTGCCAAAAACGGCAAATTCGGATTTATTAATACTGCCGGCGAACTGACAGTCCCTCTGATTTATGACCAGTTGTTTTGCTCTTACAGCGTTGACGGACGTTCCACCTATGCGGTCAAAGACGGTCAGTTTGTTTACCTTGATCTTAAGAACGGATATGAGGAACGGTTTGAAAAGTACGACCTGGCACGAAAATCTGTTTATAAACGAATCATTGACCTTAATGATTACAACCTGGTAGTTGCCAACAATATGCTGATTGTCGATGGTCTTGCTCAACCGTCGGGCCTGAGTTTCCCTATTCCTATTCTGGAGGGATTGGATTTTGACCTGTATACCCAGCAGGAAAAGCTGGGCACCTATAAAGCCAAACTGGTCCCGGGATTTTATGAGGGAGAAATATTTGTCACCTTTCCTGACTATACCGGAACTTCTTTAAATGAAACTGAATACTATGCGGTATTAAAAAGCTGCCATATAAGCGGCAGTAAAGTTACTCAATTAACCGATACCGAAAGTATGGTTAACACCGCCCGGTATTATTTGCAGACCAATAATATTGAAAACACACCATTTGACATAAAAATGGCTTTTGCCGGGGACTTGAGCGGCAACGGCATCCGGAGTGCAGTGCTGCAGATTGATGATACCTACAGGGAAAAAGACATACCGGTACCATTTGAAGAAAATTGGCCTACCAGTCAGTTTACTGAAGGCCATACTTCGTTTGTGAATGCTATATTGTATATTGCCGATCTAAACAAACCTTTAGAATACAAGGTGGTCAAATCTAATATCTGGAATCATGTTGACTGGGACTATAAAACTGAAAATATTGGGTTTGTAGCTAATCTGGATGCCGATTCCTGTCTGGAATTATTGATTTACAATGATTATTACGAATATCGTGATTATTCGGTGGCGGATTTATAATATTATTTTTGGCAAGGAGTGCTGACTTATGAAATTGTCTGATATTAACGGGCAAAGATTTAACCAGGCGCTGCTGGGAGTTGTGATCCTGGTGATTATTGCGGTGGGTTGCTGGTCTGTTAACTTGTTCGGGCGGCCCTGGATTCAGGCTGAAAAAACCACTCCTGCTGAAAATAAGTATACGACCTCCGACCTGAAACCTGAATCCGATCTTACCCAGGCTGATGCGGGTGTATTTAAAGACCGGGGAGATCTGGCCTTTGTCGAGGGTGGATTACTATATGTCCTGGAAGGTAAGAGCGGATGTGTTACTCGACTCAGCGATACGGGCCAGGCGCTGGATCCCATGTGGTCGCATGATGGACAATGGCTGGCTTATATACGTACCGGCGAGATAGACAGGTTAAGTGGAACGTTATGGATGGTAAAACGGGACGGTACCCAATCACACCAGGTAGAGGGCTTGTCGGGGTCAGTTATGCAGGGTGCATATGCCTGGTCGCCGGTTGCCAATAAGTTGGCCGTGAGAAATGATGGAATATGGCTTGTTGGCGAGCAGGGACCGCCTGCCCGGATAGTAAAAACAGAATCGGAGTCCGCTCTTTCGTTGGTTTGGTCCCCTGATGGCAGGCAATTGGCCTATAGTACAACCTTGCCTTATAAACAGGAGGAAGTGCAAGACCGCAGTGATGCCCTTTATACGGTAGACATCTTCAGCGGACATACTACTCAGCACTTGACAGCTCAAACTGCCGGCATACACTTGATGGCTTGGCAGCCGGACGGTAAAGGTTTGCTGTACTGGGAGATCCCTGGCCACGGAGCGTCTGTTGCTGCTGATGGTGTTGATTTATGCAGCTTCCAGTTTGGGAACCAGGTTTCCCTCCACTTGAGCGCGGGCTTGACCAGCCGCAACTGGTGGTCGATGGCGCCGAACGGTAGTTTGCTCAGGGTGGCAGGTACGGGACGGGAAATTTGGACCAATAAATGGCTGGAGTTATTTGATATAAACAGCGGGAAAAGCAGCCGGGTGAATATTGCTCCGGGAAGTATTCCGGCAG
>JAQVWB010000242.1 GCA_028698695.1 Syntrophomonadaceae bacterium
TTGTATTAACAAGGCATTCAGAGGTAGTCTCTAAATAATTTAGTTAAAAATAGTTAAAGATATTAAGATCTTTTATTTATTTGCTGTATCTTTGTTTCATGTCCCACTAATTAAAAATTATATCATGAAAAAAACAGCTATTTTTTTATTAATTACAATTTTCTCTATTGGCATAATATATGCTCAAAATGAAAAGAAACCAAGCATTCCTTTAATAGGATCTGAAGCTCCGTCATTTACTGCCGAGACAACAAACGGAACATTAAACTTTCCGTATGATTTCGGTAAAAAATGGAAAGTATTATTAAGTCATCCGGGAGATTTTACACCTGTTTGCACCAGTGAGATTATCGAACTTGCCAAAATGCAGAATCAGTTGCAGGAAATGGGTATTGAAGTTGCAGTGTTATCAACAGATAATAAGAAGCATCATCAGTTGTGGAAAGATTCTATGGAAGAGGTTCTGAGCAATGAGCCGGTTCCGGTAAAAATAAAATTTCCATTAATAGATGACGAAAATATGGTGATATCAAAACTCTATGGAATGTTGCATTCACCGGTAAGTACAAGCAGGGATGTAAGGGGAGTTTTTGTAATTAATCCCGACAATATTGTTGAGGCCACATACTTCTATCCAATGTCCATTGGCCGTAACCTCAATGAATTGGTAAGAACAGTGCAGGCCCTTCAAACTGCACAGGCAAGTAACTTATTTACACCGGTAAACTGGGAACCCGGTAAGGATCTGCTGGTTCCACATTTTCCATATACCAAGGAAGAGCTGGCGAAGAATAAAGATCTTGCTAATGAATTTTACAATGTGGGTTCATACATGTGGTATAAAAAAGCTTACAAACAGTAATTTAAAAAAGACATTGACAACCAGCCATCACGTCATTTTAACAGGGAAAAGTAAAAAAGCGGGACCTCCCGCTTTTTTTTCAGTTAACTCCCCACCCATCACTTTTAATCTTCTCCACAGGAGTTAATTTAATACTTTTCAAATACATAAGATATGCATTTTGACTTGTTACCGGATTTATTTTCAGACTATACTGACCGGGTTTTGGCCAGTCTATATAACCTGCGGGAAATTCATGATACCCGAATAATTTATCTGTCTGAAATTTTAACTCCTCCACTGCTAATAACTCGTCTGTTCTGATAAACCTCCACTATTTTCCGGGCGGAAGTTGATTTAATGTCTTCTTCAGTGAAGCTTGTCATCATTATATTCTGATCCTTTGTCCTGCTAAAGTCATAAGTTAAATAAACTGTTCCGTCTGAAAACTGCTGCCCGTCGGGATAAGAGACACCGGATCTCTCATCTAATAATAATCCATCAGACCATGTATGACCATCATCTTTAGATATAAATGCAAACAGGTGTGACCTCTGGGTTTTCAGATCAACCGGACCATGCTTAACAAGTAAAAGATTTCCTGAGTTTAACCTGTATATAAATAATCTTGCTGCCGGATGCTGAATCTTTGAAGGAACAAGAGGAGACCAGGATCTTCCACGATCATGCGAAACACTTTCTCCAACACCATATTTTGTGCGTACCAACATCCACAGGGAACCATCCTTTCTTTCAACAATCATATGTTCATCGTGATTCCTGACTTCCCTGGGTACATTTACTCCTCCGCGAACACTCCAGGTTTGTCCGTTATCATCTGATGCAACTATCTTTGCACTTCCTTCCCATAAATGCCAGAAAGATACGGGCAGTGCCCACTCACCGGTTGACAATACAACCGGTTTACACATCATAACTCCATCTGTTAACCTTACAGGCTCAGACCATTCAGGGTTATTGCTACCGGAATTTGTGGTACTTATTGCCCATACTCCGCAATTGGTTGAACGCGCAGGTTGCACTTGTTGTGCCCAAAATACCCAGAGTTTACCATCAGGAGCCAACCATACTTCCGGATCAAATGCCCTGACCGGCCCAGGGCCGTCCGGGTCAATCGCCAGAACTTCCTCCCATGTTTCTCCTTTATCGCCACTGGTTGCTACAACTACATAATTATTCGCATCCTCTGCCGGGGTGATTCCTGTATACCAAACAGCCCACAAACGCCCTTCCTGACTGACAGCAAGACTGGAGATCCCGGTAAACTTCCTTTTTCCCGGAGAATATTCAACAGTCGTAGCCGGATTTTTTACTATTCCAGGAGGATCAAGATGAGTTTTTTTATCAACGGCATAAGAGATATTGACAAACAGACTAATGAACAAAACAGGTAAAATTAATTTTTTAAAATTTATGCTTTTCATCTCATTACTTAAAATTAAACAGGATCAAAAAAAGGCGCAAAGCACCATACCAGGTAAATAAATAAAAAGTTATGTGGTCTTAGTTTTTGACATTCACCAATATTGAATTCTTAAATTTTATACGTTATCTGATATTTACCACTTTTTATTTCTACAACTGAAGATTCATCATCTTTTAAAGAATATTTCTTATTATTTAAAAGGTATTCTCTTAAATGTGAAGGAATTACCACAATGGCTTCAATTCCTACAGGAATATCAAGTTCCATCTCCATATTTCCCGAGTTTATTTCCCAGTTAACCTCCACTCTTCCAAAAGGTGTCTCCTTATAAGTTTTAGCCCATGTTATTCCATTTGGTATCTGAGGATCAATACGTACCTTTCTGTATGCTGGAATCGTATCCACAGGAGAGATACCTCCGACAGCCTGGTAGAACCACGAACCTATACCATTATAACAGTTATGGATCCTGCTTCTTTGGCCATTCCAGTGTTCCCATGTTGTAGTCGCACCGTTATCAATCATGTACAGATAACCGGGATAATCCCTCTTTTTCAGCATCGGG
>JAQVWB010000243.1 GCA_028698695.1 Syntrophomonadaceae bacterium
TACCCCCTTTGGGTTTGATATTATTTTATTAGAATCAATAAAGGCGGGGATGCTAAATTGTTTTCTATTAGCGATAAAGCCAATCAGTATTTAAATCGCAAAGGCAGTGAAGTCCGAGTTTTTTTAGAAACCTTTCATTGCGGAGGTGGCTGAGGCTCAGTGCGGCATACTATAAGCCGCATACCAGTCATTAGACTGGGTAAGCCTTCCACAGACGAGATAGATTCATATACCCCGGTGCAGGTAGATGGCATTACTGTCTGGTATGAAACTAAACAAATTATGCCCGATACTCCTGATCAACCAATCTGTATAAGTGTGAAAAAAATGTTGTTTAACAATTTACTTAAGATTGATGGAGCTCGGCAATTCCTGAAAACATCATAGCAGGGGATGCTCCCCCGTTTTTATTGTAAGTAAAACGATAAGGTAATTCATATGGCGCATCATTCAATCCTTTTCCTTTACAAGTCCTCTCCCTCTTCTCTTTTTACCAACCTGAATATGACCACAACTTTTTTTGACCTACAATCCAAACTTTGCTATAATCAGTAAGCAGTGTGCGCCCGTAGCTCAGTGGATAGAGCACCGGCCTCCGGAGCCGGGTGCGGAGGTTCGATTCCTCTCGGGCGTACCATTAATAATATAATGGCTTTAGCGGTCAACAGTTAAAAACACTACAGCCCAGTTCACAATGATGTGACTGGGCTGTTTTAATATTTCATATTTTATTATCCTGTGCCGGAGATATACTAATTAAGAGGCTTATACCATAACCTTGCTGGAGTATTTCCATATCCCCATTTTTTCCGCTTCTTTAACCAGTCCATCCCGAAAGTCAGGATGAGCAATTTCGATTAAAGCTTCCGCACGCTGCCAGGTTGATTTCCCTTTCATATTAGCAACACCGAACTCAGTTACTAACATATGAGTAACCTGTCTGGGTACAGTTACGATAGAGCCCTGGGACAGGGTCGGTTTTATAGTAGAACTGATAGTTCCATCTTTAGCCTTGAAGGTGGACGGTGTACAAAGAAAACTCTGTCCGTCTTTGGAAAGGTATGCTCCCAGGACAAAGTCTAATTGTCCCCCATTTCCGCCTATATGCTGCAGTCCGTTCGATTCTGAGTTTACCTGTCCATATAGGTCTGTTTCCAGGCAACTGCACACTGAAACAAAATTATCAAGCATAGCAATGGTACTAATTTCATTAACATAGTCCACCGGGCATACATGATGTACTGAGTTATTATCAATAAAATCGTACAATTCTTTGGAACCCATGGCAAAAGTCCATACCATCTTACCTTTATCCAAGGGCACCTGAACTGTGAATGGGTAAACAACCTACTACCTTGCCACCGGTTTACTTGATCGTATCTTTTGAAGTAATTTTTATAGTCATTGATAAGAGCAACAATTTTACTGAATACTTCTTCATCAGCAGCCCGATTCATGAGAATGTGCTCAGCGCCAAACATTTCAGGTACCTCTGTCATTACAATAGTTCCGCCAAAACCGGTAATGATATCAGTAACTCTACCTAAGACTGCATTGGCAGTAATACCTGAGAAACCATCTGAACCACCGCAATTAACAGCCATAACCAGTTCAGATATCGGTAGTGTCTCGCGCTTAAAAGATGATACATATTCATATAATTGGTCGATTAGTTCCATTCCAGTGGCGATTTCATCTTCGACTTCCTGGCTGATCATAGTTTTCATTCTTTGCGGATCAAAATCGCCAACTACCGGGAGAAAAGCATCCATAGAGTTTACTTCACAGCCAAGACTAACCAGCAGAGTTCCGCCAGCATTGGGGTGTTTGGCTAAATTAGCCAGAATTTTTTGCGTATTCAACAAATCTTCTCCCATTTGGCTGCAACCATTGGGATGAGTCAAAGCGAAAAATCCGTCAAAATTTTCACTGCGGGGATACTTCTGGTTGGCTAGTTCCACTATTTTTTGTACCGGACCATTGGCACAAAATACGTTAGGTATAACCCATATTTCATTACGAATACCAACTTTGCCATCTGCTCGACGGTAGCCATCGAAAGTAGGTATATCACACTCCACATCAACAGGTTTAAGGTTGGGTTGGTAATGGTATTCAACAACATCAGAGAGATTAGTCTTTACATTGTGGTTATGAACATACTGTCCCACCTGAATATCCTCAATGGCATGACCAATGGGATTACCGTAACGAATTACATTTTCCCCGTTTTTTATAGCTCTGGTGGCTATTTTATGTCCCATAGGAACGTCACTCAAGAGTGTAATTTCCTGACCTTGATCCTGAACAGTTGTGCCTTGGTTTAATAAGCTGACTGCAATAACAACATTGTCATCATCATGAACTCTTAATACATCTACCACTTAAATCAGTCCTCCATTCTTTATTTATCCTGTCTGCTCAATACTGCGGGATTGGCTAAATTCAACGGTCTGTTTCCAGACAATACCCTCACAATTTCCTGAGCGGCTTGCTGCTGCAAGCTTTCCTGCGCTTCTTCGGTATACCAGGAGGAATGAGGGGTAATTATTACATTTGGCAATTTTAAAAGGATATTATCCAAGTCTATAGGTTCTTTTTCACTGACATCAAGACCGGCTCCTGCTATTTGATCAGTTTGCAGCGCATAAGCTAAAGCTGCTTCATCCACCAGAGCCCCACGGGCAGTATTGATCAGAATGCAGGTGTCTTTTAGCTGTGTAAAGGTGGCTTTATTCATCAAATGAATGGTCTGTTCGGTTACCGGTACATGCAGTGACAAAACATCAGAAGACTGCAACAAAGTGTTGAAGTCCACCAACTCTACCTGATAAGCCTTGGCGATATCAG
>JAQVWB010000244.1 GCA_028698695.1 Syntrophomonadaceae bacterium
GACATAAATTGGTGGTTGCCCTTCGTAAATTGCAGCTTCATCCCTCGCCATCATATAATCGACTGAATTGGACACCATGTCAGGAAGGTAAGTTGCGGTTTGCCAACCATAGTAACTATGTAGTTCCACATTCATCTTTTCTCCTACGTTTCCTCCCTTTGTAGTTACAATTATAACACCATTAGCAGCCCTGTTACCATAAATTGCAGCCGAGGCAGCATCTTTCAAAACAGATATTGATTCAATATCCTGTGGATTTACATCCTGAAGGGAATAAGGAATACCATCTACAAGGACTAATGGGTTATTATTATTAAGAGTACCGATACCTCTGATACGGATTGTACCCTGGTCCTTTCCGGGCTGACCACCGTCAGCTTGATTTACATAAAGACCAACTGAACCCTGCAATGCCTGGGAGGCACTGGTTAGTGGTCTGCTTTCAATAAATTCTGCATCAACGGTTGCCACAGAACCTGTAAGGGTGGCTTTACGCTGAGTCCCGTAACCAATAGCAACAACTTCATCTAGACCAATGGTTTCTTCCTCCATTACCACATTGAAGGTAGTTCTTCCCGAAACAGGTATTTCCTGTGATCTCATCCCTACAAAAGAAAACTGAAGAACTTCAGCATTGGCAGGAATGTTAAGCGAAAATTCACCATCGCTGCTTGTCACTGTCCCGATAGTTGTACCTCTTACAAGCACAGTGACACCGGGTAAAGGCTGGCCCTGAGTATCGGAAACCTTACCGTTGACCATTACCAACTGCTGTGCGTATGAATTCAGTGAAAAAATCAGAAATACATTGCACAACATTGCAATGAGTAGCCGGGTCAGTATATCCCGCCTGCATAGCATCATTTTAAATTTTTTTTTGATTTTCATAGACTTAGGAATTTTAAGTGATTAAATATTAATTGAATAGGAAATAAAAGATATCTCTTGATTTTATTTAATAGTTTTAGTTAGTTTTATATCATACTTTTAAGAAATATGTAAGCGTAAATTAGAAAAACTTTTTTAATTGACAATATTTATCCATTTTTTTTAGTGCTATTATGTTTAAATGACCATTCGGCATTGTTCGAGTATATCAGCCTAAACAAATTATATAATCATCATTTAGTGATATTATAAAAGATAAAAACTTATTTAGTATTACTTTTATATCCAATAACAGCAAGACTCTTAACTTTTATGCTATACTGTTATTATACTAAATATCAAATAATTACGTCAATTAAAAAATAGAAGAACATAATAAAACATATTCAAACCAGAAAGTCTGGTCTGATAATAAAATTATTTCAGACCAGACTTTATTAAATTTTAAGAATTACTTAGCACTTAAAAGAATACTAAAAAAATCAATTCAATAACCCGGATTTTGTTCCAGGTTAGGATTTTCCTGAAGAATTATTTCATGAATTGGCCATAAATAATTTTTTACCGGAAATGTACGTGTTTGCATCGCTACTCCGTCTATATTATAAACAGGGCCTACATTTACAACTTCAGCAATGCGCCATCTTCGGATATCCTGATAATATATGCCTTCTAAGGCAAGTTCAATTCTTCGTTCATGTCTTATCACTTCTCTCATTTGATCTTTCGTTAAACTAGGTGTAATTTGAGGCATGTCTGCTCTGTCGCGAATTTTATTAAGTGCATTGTATACTGAAGGATCAGGTCCTTCTGATTCATTTTGTGCCTCTGCGTACATTAACAAAACATCAGCATAACGAATAAGGATATAGTTAATCTCAGTTCGCCGGACACTTTCAGTAACAACATCATCTTCATAGGTTGTATACTTTTTTTGCCCAAATCCGGTACCATAGTAATGACTTTTCGGAACAATTCTTCCTCTGTACATATAGCCAGGAATTACAATTGTCTGGTGTAACCTGGGATCTCTGTTGTCATAGGGATTGACCGGATCGTACAGTGGAGATTCACTCATTGGCTTACCATCTTTCATTAAATAGCTTTGAACCAAATTTAATGTCGGATTATTGGCACCTTGTTCCTCAAATCTGACATCAAAAGATGTATAATATTCAGGATCTTTATATTGAACATCAAATATTACTTCGATATTATTTTCATTTGCAGGCATAAATAGATCTCTATAATCAGGAAATAAATCATAATGGTTTAAATCCATAACTGCTTTAGCTGCCGCAGCTGCCTCAGACCATTTGTTCTCCCACAATAGAACTTTTGCTTTAAGTGCCATTGCTGCTCCTTTAGTAGCTCTACCAATATCAGAACCTGAATATGACATAGGAAGTGCAGAAATTGCATCAGCAAGGTCGGCTAATACCTGGGCAATAACTTCCTGTTGCGTATTCCGTGGTAAATCCCTGTGCTTCGCAAAATCGGGAGACTCAAGGATCAGTGGTACCCCACCATAGTAAGTCACAATATTAAAGTATAAGAGAGCCCTTAAAAATTTTACTTCACCAATAAACCTATTCTTAAGAGACTGATCCATTTGAACTCTTTCTATATTATCTATGAAATTATTCGTTCTTCCAATACCTCTGTAGTATGCATTCCAACAGTCATAAAACCTTTCGTCATTGCCCGGGGTCATTATTCCTTCAGCTATTACCGAGGTAGTTAAATGAAGACAATTTGGGGAAAAGGATTCTTCGACTAATTTATCTGCTCCTCCAATATTTGTATTTAATAAAATTTGATAACATCCGTTAAGTGAAGAAAAAGCTTGATTTTCCGTTTGCCACCAGTTTGCTTCATTATATGTGTCTGTAGAAACAGTAGTCAAATAATCTTCACAGGAATATAAATGTCCTGTAAGAATTATAGCTAAT
>JAQVWB010000245.1 GCA_028698695.1 Syntrophomonadaceae bacterium
CACTTTTACTATCCCGTCATCACGGAGAAATTTCTTAATTTCTCCGATAATCATTGGTACTGCATAAGTGGAAAACCTTACATTATAATTGAAATCAAATTTGTCAATCGCTTTGATAAGACCTATTGAGCCCACCTGGAAAAGGTCTTCGTATTCATAAGCTGAATTCTTGAAGCGTTCCATAACCATATAAACGAGACCAATATTAGCTTCGTAAAGCTGATCCTTGGCTTCTTTATCTCCCTGCTGCGCTTTAATTATCAGAGCATTATTATTCTCATATGAATTTAAAGAGGCCATAATTAACCTCCTTTAGGATAAAGCGTCATGCTCTTTTAAAAAGCTGCGCTTAAGTCGGACACTTGTCCCATCACCTGGCTTGCTCAATATATCCATTTCATCAGTAAAAGATTTCATGAAGGTAAATCCCAATCCCATTCTGGAAGGATCACTGGAATAAGTTGCCTCCATCGCCTTTTCAACATCTTCGATTCCTTTCCCATAGTCTTTTATAATCATTTCTAATGAATGGTCTTCATGAATAGTAACGGTTAGCTCAATTTTTTGATTAGGTTTATTGTCGTATCCATGAATTATACTATTGGATACTGCTTCTGATACTACCAGTTTTATTTCCTCAATATCATCCAAGGTACAATCTAGTTGTGAGGCGAATGCTCCCACACACGCTCGGGCAAAGGATACATTTTCCGGCAAGCTTTGAAATTCAAAGTGAACGAAGTTTTTAATCCCCATAATTGTACCAGCCTGGTGCTGGTCTCACCTCCTTCTAAATTTTGGTTATTTGCTGCTCATTCTTAAATAGCGGAACTAATTTATTAATCCCTGACAAGCTCAATATCTTTTCCACAACAGGCTGGGCGCCAACAATATACATGCTGCCGTCCTTTTCCTTCATTTTTTTATATCGGCCTATTATTACACCTAATCCGGAACTATCAACGAAAGAGACTTTCTCTAAATTAAAAATTAAATTATGCACCTGTTCTTCTTGTAGTTTATCGTCTATTTGCCGGCGGATTTTTTCAGCCTGAAGCATGTCAAATTCGCCTTTGAGTCTTATGATTAGCGTATTTCTAATCATTTTTAATTCAATATCCACTTCTATATCCTCCTCCTGTTATCCTCTTATAAGATTCGCCCAGTGAGGAGGATCTTCCTTCCACAAGATTCCATTTATAATAGATAGGTTTCGGCAAGCATTTTCATTATTCCCTTTATCCACCCTGCCCTTGGTACATCTTCTATTGCTACCATATTTACTTCTTTATATAATTCACCTTCGCGGTAAACCCTTATCTCTCCGAGCTTTTGACCTTCTTTAACCGGTGCATTGACATAAGGAAGCATGTTCTTGGTTATAGTAATCCCTTCTTCTTTGCCTTTGACAACAATCGAGCCTACATCTTCTTCAGCTTTTGCTTCTATAATTTCTTTAGTACCTTTACCAACTTTCACTGAGCCGCAAATGCTGCCTTTACTGAAAAAGGATTTATAGGTATACTTAGCAAAGCCATAATTCAGGATTTTCATCGCATCTCTAAAGTTGCCACGCGCTTCAGGACATGCCATAACTACTCCGATTAATCTTAAACCATCCCTTTTGGCAGTCGAAGCTAAACAGTATTTAGCTTCATTGGTCCATCCAGTTTTAAAGCCATCTGCTCCTTCATACCACCATAACAATTTGTTGGTATTATATAAGACGAACTCACCCTGACGAAGATTGTATTCTTTAATTGAACTATACTCCAAAACTTTGGTAAAGTTCAGGGCAAAACGGCCCATAACTGCCATATCATAGGCACTGGTGTAATGTTTATCAGCCGGCAGACCATAAGAATTAATAAAGTTGGTATTCTTAAGTCCTAACATACGAGCTTTGCGGTTCATGTTATCCACGAAGGCTTCATGGGTTACATCCAGATGATCTGCCACTGCTACACAGGCATCATTAGCAGACCCAACCGCAATAGCTATTAACATGTCTTCATAGGTCATTTCTTCCCCTGGTTCCAGATATATTTGCGAGCCTCCCAATTTCCAGGCGTTTTCACTGGCGGTAACTTTGTCCTTCAAATCAACTCTGCCTTCATCTAATGCTTCAGTAGCCAGAATTAAAGTCATCAGTTTAGTCATACTGGCCGGAGCCAGTTGCTTATGTTCATTTTTGGCCAGCAATACCTGCCCGGAATCAGCATCCATAAGGACATACGCATCAGCAGTTACATCACTTAACTCTTCCGCCTGAACATTCAACGGACCGATGAAAACAGCAAAAAAAGCCAGCAAAACCATAAAGACTACCCTTTTTCTAAAATACATTCAGGTGCCCCCTCCCGATAAACTCGTTTTATAGATTATATTTATATCGGGGGACTATTATGAGTAATTAAGACAAGATTGGGACTACCGGAAGAATAAAGCCTTTTTACCGATCACCGGTTAATTTTATTACTCAGCAGCTTTGTATAGCGCGGGATTTAACACATTAAAAAAGCACTCCATATGGGAGTGCCCAGACCGTCAAAAAAGGCTAATAGCTTCATTATAAGTATCGCGTGCAATACATTGTAGTACCCTTGGGTGCCTTTTTGCTCGCTCTGTCAGGGTGCCTTGAAGCCAGGATGAGAATAACCCCTTGTCTCACAAAATTGTGTCTATAATTAACGGTGCTTTCTCCACTTGATCATCACTCCATTGCAGAGATTCCTTGATTAGTTGTTCGGCCAGTTCAAGGTTCTTATCTTTGGCATAAATAAGAGCAACCACATCTCCTTTCAGCACATAA
>JAQVWB010000246.1 GCA_028698695.1 Syntrophomonadaceae bacterium
ATACATTGTAGTGCCCTTGGGTGCAACCTTAATAATAACGCGTGTGATACATAATGGTGCCCTTGTGCCTTTTTTACTCGCTCTGTAAGAGTGTCGACTTTTTCGCTTTTGCAGGCGGCTCTTAGTTTCTACCTAAGCAGCAGTACCGGACAGTGTGCATGGTGGCTGACTACATTGCTGACACTGCCCAGCATAATTTCAGTAATTCCGCTCAAGCCTCGGTTGGCAATAACTATTGAATCATATCCCTGTTTAGATCTCTCAATAATTATACTAGCGGGATTACCTAAAACTATTTCGCTGGTTATTTCTACATTTCCCGCTTCAGCGGCTTCTTTAATCTGCGCTGAAACATTTTGAATAATTTCGGCAGCACTTTTTTCAATTATATGTATTATATCTATTCCAGTAAAAGTATACTCAGAAGGACGTATAGTATGTAGTAAATGGACTTTCCCCTCATGTTTTACAGCTAATTCAACAGCAACTTTAGCGCTCTTAATAGATTGTTCTGAACCATCAACCGGAACCAGTATGTTTTTAAACATAAATTTGCCTCCATTTCTGCTTAATTATTTTGCAAAACCAGTTTCAAGGGTCACCTCCTTACAGGAGCATTATGATGGTATAACTTACCTGATTTCTATTCTAATTATACTAAGTAATAGAGATTTATGTGCAGAATTGTATTTTATGTTTATCTCATGTAAATGCTGTTCCCGCAGCATTAAAAAGAAAGCAGCCCCGGGAAAAATTTCCTGGAGCCGCTTAAGTTTAATCTGTATTTTAGCTGGGGGTTAGGAGCGGAAGGGGATCAAACTCACATTGCATAGATGTGACTATTTTCACAAGGATACTGATAAAAATTATTAGCCAGTGAAGTTGTGTCCCGCTGCAACAATTCAACTATATCCTGGAACGCCTTCTGTTGGTTTTCTTGTTCCGAAACTTCACTAAGCATTGTAATTATCATGGTCAGTTCATGACGCAGCTGGAGGCAGTAACTATAAACTTCTTTACTGTCTGACTTAACAAGATATGTCAGGGACTGGCTGAATATTTTATGCAATCTTTCAATTTCATTTTGCAGTTTTTCCATTCTGGCTTCTATGTCACCGCTGGGCTCCAGTTTCAAACCCCGGCTTCTGAAGAAGCGGGCATATTCACAGTTCAACTCATAGCGCCGCAGTTCTTCCAACTCGTCGGCTTCCGCTTCGGTATGAGCTAAAAATTCCGCCGCAATTTCACAGCATTCCTTGGTCTGACACTGGTCGAGCAGGGAGGAGAAAAGTTCACTGCACTTTCTGGTTAAAGATGCACCGAGACCATATTTCTCACTTAGAGATGACCTGATTAGCATTGAAAATGAATCGCAATAAATTTCTGTCATAACTATACCTCCCATCAAGTTTATTTTTTATTATCTTGTTATCAAATGCTATTGATTATTTATATTGTGCTTTCTTTCACAAAGTATAATATAGAATATTTGTTATGTCAATGACAGTTATACAAAAATAAAACAAAAATAATTAATATAATTAGCTTATTTGTGAATCATAGGGTTTAATTAGACATTAATATATGAAGGTAATAAAATATAAGATAGTTTATTAAGATGTTAATAATTATAAAGTAAGCAAGGGAAGTGGACTAAACTTGATTCGAGAAATTTTAAATGGTATTTATCAGATTCATATACCTTTACCCGGAAATCCTTTAAAAGTTTTGAATTCTTATCTGATTAAAGGGCGGGAACGTAACCTTTTAGTTGATACTGGTTTTAACTGGCCGGAGTGTAAACAAGCACAGCTAAAGGCAATGACGGCATTGGGAATTGACTGGGCAGATGTAGACTTCTTCATAACTCATGCCCATGCTGACCATGTTGGATTAGTAGGTGAATTAGCCAGTAAAGATACCAAAGTATACTGCAGCAAAACCGATGCACAAATAGTACATAATTTTATGCACTCCAATTATTGGGCAGCCAGTGATATTTATTTCAGCCAGCATGGTTATCCGCCGGAAAAGCTGCATAGAAAAAAAGATGATATTGATGATTATATATCAGCAGGCGGTGATATCGATTTCACCTGGGTTGAGGATGGGGATATCATTGAAGTCGGTGACTACAGGCTTAAATGTATAGCAACTCCGGGACATTCACCCGGACATATGTGTTTATATGATGCTGAAAAGAAGCTTTTATTCTCCGGAGACCATATTTTAGGCGGGATTACTTCCAATATAACTTCCTGGGGCGGTAAAATTGATTTGCTGGGGCTATATCTTGCCAGTCTCAGAAAAGTAGATGCTCTGGAAATTGATTTGGTATTACCGGCACATCGTGAGCTTATTTTAGATCATCACCAGAGAATAGCTGAACTTATTCATCATCATGACAGCAGATTGAAAGAAATTCTTAATATACTCAGAAATGGCGCTATGAATTCTTACCAGACTGCGGGTCATATGCACTGGGATTTAACTTATGACTCCTGGGATGAGTTTCCCGATTATCAAAAATGGTTTGCAACAGGTGAGGCTATGGCACATCTGGAACACCTGGCTGAATTAGGGCAAGTGCAGCATATAAAACACGGAGAAATACTTATGTACCAACTGACAAAATAACTAAATTTTTAAAACAAGACTGAGCTCATGGAGGTGAATTCCATGAGCTTTTTTATTTGTGAATAATATTTAAAGTTATTAAAACATTATTTATGTAAACGGAATATATTTAATTAAAATGTCTATCAAAAGTATTATAATGAAAATGCTATTTTAGCTACAAATATTAGGGGG
>JAQVWB010000043.1 GCA_028698695.1 Syntrophomonadaceae bacterium
GTCCCGCCACAGAGCCCAAATACATAAATAAGGAAATTTATATCTTTATTATACCACTTTTATCTAATCTTTTGAGAGTTTTGCATAATACAAAAATTCCAATATTGTCACTCTGAACGACAATGAAGAGTCTCAGAACCTTCTGCTATGCCTCAGGGTAACATTCATGAAATATACTTTTGATTTATTTAAAATCCTGATTATGCAAAAACCCCAATCTTTTATGTAATGAAATAAAAGTCAGGCAATGTCTTTCTATTCTTTTTCATCGAGCTGCCTTGCTTTCGACATATTTTGAGGCTGTTACCGAAATCAATATTCTATCTCTTCGTATTGCTCAACTTATTCACATAGGCTCGTAAAGCGGAAGCAATAAATGTGTTGCGGGGATTCTCGTAAGCGTTTTCCTTGATGATGCTTTTCAAAAAATCCCAATAAGATGCTATCATATTTCCCTCGTTCATAAAAAGCGCCACCGGAGGCTGCGATGTTTTTGCAACAATAGCACCCCGTTCCTCCCTGACATAGACTGAATATCGATTTTCTATCGGCCTCTTTGTCAGGTGAACGTGGTAGTTCTCATATAAATCAAGGTGCTTAATAACATTATGCAGATGCAGCAAGTATTCGTCCAACGTATAATAAACCGTGCCACCGTCCAGCATATCCGAAAGGGCCATCTTAACTTTTCCAGAGACTACCTCCTTTGGTTGCGGAAGGACGACAATTTCCGTAACCCGATGGCTGAGCAGCAGCTTCTGAAACTTTTTTATTCTTGTCTTGTGATAATCAAGCATATTAGCATTATACTCTTGCGTCCGGCATAGCATCTGTGAAAAAAGCTCCTCGGGCATCGTCGTCAGAGACAGAGATTCGCTCTTTAAAAGTACGTTGCTCTTCTCCTCTTCAAATTCGGCAAGGGTCGCCAGATAATCTGCCCTATCCTTTGCATTAAAAATGTGCATCAGCGGGCGACACATGGACAAGTATTGCAGGTATTCCCCTTGGAAAGACGCCACAGCGGTCGGGTTGCGGAACAAGAGGTTCACGGAGTTGGCTGTTTGTTCGCCTACCGAATTGGATACCACAGCTGCGGTGCCGGGAACTATAAACAAAGAGCGCCTGAAAATACCGTCACGCTTTTTGGGGTAATAATATGGTTCGATGGTTCCTGCCATATAAAGCGGCATCCATTGACTGATGGCGCTGAGCATCTCGTCCAAATTGCGGCTGACCGTGTGAATAATTTTTATAGTATGACCCCGGGAGAGCGCTTTTATCATCAAGGCTGCGTATTGTCGTTTATGTGCAATATCCCCGGTCATCCAGGAAGTTTCTTCATCGCTGAAAAGCAGCAGGGATTGCGGTTTATCCTGTGCAATGATCTCATTTAGTAAATAAAGGACCGCCAGTCGTTTGCCCTCCACGCCGTAATAAAGAGTCAACTCCTCATTGGGAAAGCTTTCCTCAAAATTTTGGATACCCATAGACGGCATGGACTGATCCTTCGTCCCGGAAAGCCCATTTAAATAAATCCCCGGCTCTTGTTTGCTGACCTTTGCCGGCAGCATCCATTGGGCAATAGCATTTACCAGAAGCTCGGCATCCTCCGGCAGCGTACTTAGCTCCATTATGTCAGCTATCGCTTTTCGCCGGTAGCCGTCATCACATCGACAGGCAAAATACTCGGCCATTTTTTTTACAACATCCTCATTACGTGGAGGAAGCCTTTTTCCGCTACGCAGACGGCTGATATACGAAGGGTCAAATGACATGTGGCGGGCCAACAAGCTGTTGGATGTTTTTGTGAGATTCATCAGAATGTCGAGCTTTTCATAAAAACACATGTCCGCGCGTCCTCCAATTTTCACATACTTTCTGATATTGTATAATATAAGTCGACAACAGAACAATATAAGCGGCATGTTTTGTGCCATTTTTTTGTCATTGACAAATTCCCGCAATTGCTGCTTCCAAACATGCTTTTTTTGTATACTTAAATTATGGGGATTTGTGTTCGATTTCAGTAAAAATCAGCATTATTAAAAGCGGACACGATATCATAATCAGTTGTGAATATAAAGGAGGAACGCGGGATTATGAATATTAAAATAATCAATTTAGGAAAAGCTCTTCTCTGCTTCATTTTAACCATTGGGCTGGTGCTAAGCGTGGCCAGCTCTTCTCCGGTCTACGCTGCCAAACTAAGCACACAGCCTACTTTGTCTTTATCTGTAGGTGAAGTTGGGTTCATTCTTGTACGGGGTCTTCCTAATACTGGTTTTCCGGATTACAAATCTTCAAAACCGTCAGTTGCTACGGTGGATACAGATCAATATAACGCTCACTCATTTCGTATTGAAGCGTTAAGTAAAGGGGTTACAATAATTAAGTTCACAGTAATCGATGATCTAAGCGGTGAGAAGGACACGACAGAATGTGTGGTTACAGTAACAGGAGCAACCGCGCCTATGGAACCAATACCGGATCCTGTGGTGGAAACGCCTGATGAACCCGAGGCTGAAGTGATTACAGATGTTCAGGAGATTGAGGAAGAGATAATCTATATACACTCAATTACCCTTGAACCTACATATATTTTCCTAAACGAAGGAGAGCACAAGCAACTCAAAGTAACGTTTTACCCGCTTGGGGCAACTGGCGGTGAATATATTATCGAGTCTATCGAACCTGCAATAGCAATGGTTTGGGAAAGTGGCAAGGTGCTGGGAGTAAAAGCAGGATATACCGAAATCATAGCGCAGCCACTTGACCTTTACATTAATGGCAAGCGTGTCGCCAGTTATAGTCAGTTTTATGCACCCAACATGGCTAGGGTCTTCGTGATAGGGGATGATAAGGTAGAAACAGCGAGCGTACTTCTGGATACTTTGTGGGTCAAAACCAAAGAGTTCATAATAGGAGAGTCTTTTAAAGTGAACACGCCTACAGGTGGAGGAACGCGGGGATAATGGAGATGAATATGAAAATAAACCCTCTGCTCCAATAGGAAATAAGAGTTTAACAAGTCCCATATATTAACATGCGGGCCTGATATTTTTAGGGAGGTAATGACATGTTTAAAAAGTTTTTTATTTCAGTTATTATGTTGACGATTTGCCTGGCAGTTGCATTGCCAACTGTTACTCAGGCGGCAGACATTAAGGTAGTCATTGACAGCAAGGCACTTGTCTTTACCGATCAGAAGCCCTTTATCGACTCTAACAGCCGGACTATGGTTCCGGTGCGCGCCCCGATGGAAGCTATCGGATGTACCGTAGATTGGGACGCCGACAAAAGACAGGCAATTATCACTAAAGGAGACACTACTGCCGTATTTACTATCAACTCAAAAACCTACACCGTAAACGGGCAGAACAAAACCATGGATACTCAGGCAGTAATTGTAAACAGTAGAACCGCGTTTCCGATAAGGTTTGCTGCCGAAGCTATGGGTGCAACCGTAGGATGGGACGCTGCAACTTATTCGGTGATAATCACTACGGGTCCGGCATCTACTGACGAATTTATCATGGGAGATAAGAAGTTGCGCTATGAGGGTGAAAAGAAGGACGACGTGTTTCATGGTAAAGGTTCCTTGTATTTAGGTACGGAAAAGATTTATGAAGGAGAGTTTGTAAAGGGTTTGATAGAAGGACAAGGTAAGCTTTATGCCGACGGCCAAGTGAAATATGAGGGAATGTTTAAAGACAACCAAGCTCTGGGGAAAGGTATCCTTTACAGTAAGGCCGGCAAGAAAATGTTTGATGGGACCATTACCGAAAATGACGGCGAGAATTATAAAGGAAACGGCCTCCTTTTTAACGATCAGGAAGAACCGGCTTATCTTGGAGATATCATAGTAAAAAATGGTGTGTTGGAATTTGCTGACACAGGGAAGATACTATATCCTACCGGTGAAGTATTATACGATGGAGAACTTAAAGATGGCATGCCGGCAGGAAATGGGACTTACTATGATCCGGAAGGTAAAGTATTGATGAGTAATTAGCAAGCCGAAAGCCAGTCGCAATTTGATGACTGGCTTTCATTTTTTCTGTTGCCCCCGTACCGCTTACCCCCTCGGTTCAGACTCTCCTTCTGCAGGAGGACAATCCAACCAGTAGAAGATCGGAGCTAGGATAAGCTTAACTATAACCCTCTAATATAAATAATATGTTCAAACTTAATAGCGGCGGCGGGACATGGTGGCGGCAATGCCTAATTCCTGACGGTACTTGGCCACGGTGCGGCGGGAAATGCGGATTCCTTTGGACTGTATTAATTTTGCAATAGCCTCATCACTTAAAGGATGTATCGGGTCTTCTGAAGCTACTATTTCTTCGAGTATATGTTTGATACTGCGGGCCGATACTTTTTCTTCCCCGCCGTAAGCATGTACACCGGTACTGAAAAAATATTTTAATTCAAACAATCCCTGCGGAGTCTGCATATACTTATTATTGGTAGCCCGACTTACCGTTGACTCATGCACGTCAACTATCTCTGCTATCTCACGCAGCGTAAGCGGTTTCATACAGGCTACTCCGTTATCAAGAAACTCCTTTTGAAACTCAACTATGGCATTGGCAACCTTATACAGAGTCATCCGCCGTTGTTCGATACTGCGAATCAGCCATACTGCCGAACCCATCTTATCCTCTAAATACTTACGGGCCTCAGCATCAAAAGCATTCGGCTGACGCAAATACTTCTGATAAGTCCGATTAATAATTAAACGCGGAAACTGGCTGTCATTAACTACTACTACATATTCACCATCAATTTTTTCTACCAGAATATCCGGGACTATATACTTTATCTCCTGATCATTTCCATACTGCAGACCTGGTTTAGGGTCCAGAGTTCGAATCAGGTCACATATATCCTGCACCTGTTGCACGGGGATACCCAGAGATGCCGCTATTTTATTCATTCTTCCGTGGGCAATATCCTGCAGATGCTCGCGGATAATCTGCTCAATCAACTGTTCATCTTTGCCATAATGGTGCAGCTGAATCAGCAGACACTCTTCCAGATCCCGTGCACCTACTCCGTGAGGATGAAACGATTGAATCATTTTTACGGTTTGCTCTATCGCAACAAAGGTGACCTGCAATTTGGAAGCAACTTCATCTATATCTATTACCAGATAACCATATTCATCAATACTGCCCAGCAAATACTCGCCGATACGAAACTGGTCAGGATCAGTTACCGTCATTCTTAACTGAAACTCCAAATGTTCATAAAGACTGGGACGACGCGCAACAAAGTTTTCAAAAGTTATTTCTTCTTCTTTCTCGATTGGGCCGTTACCCCGGTCATGCAGGTATTCCATCCACTGGTCCAATTGGTTGTCTCCGGTTTCCTTTTCGGAATGCTCTTCGTTGCTTTCCTCCTCCTTTTCTTCCAGAAAAGGATTTTCCTGCATTTCATTTTGTATATATTCACCCAGCTCCAGCGTTGACATTTGCAAAACCGCAATTGCCTGGCGCAATTCCGGGGTCATTATCAGTTTCTGCTGTTGTTCAAGAAAAACATCGTGTGTAAGTTTCATGCCTATCCTCACAGCTTCATTATTTCATACCCTGGCTCATATTTTATTCGTCATTCCTGATTGATTTCCTGCATTAAAATTCTTCCAGCAAGGTATCTGCCAATTCTTCCAGGCGGTGCATTCGATGAGCAGCTCCCGATTTACTCAATGGGGGATTTAGCATTTCGCCCAGTTCCTTCAGGGGGGAGTCCGGATATTCAACCCGAAGTTGGGCCAGATCACGCAGATGCGGAGGAAAATATTCCCATCCCCGCCTGGCAACGATTCTCTCGATCAATTCAATCTGGCGTACCGAGGCATCTATAGTTTTAGCCAGATTGGCCGTTTCACAATTAACCTGACGATTAACGCTATTACGCATGGATTTAATAATACGTACGTTTTCAAAATCCAACAGGGCTATATTGGCTCCTATGGTAAGTAAGAAATCAGCAATCTTATCACTTTCTTTCAGATAAAGCACCTGAGTGTTTTTACGCTCCACCTGCCTGGCTTCCAAATCCAGCTTGCTCATTATTCTCATCAATTCTAACGCCATGCCTGGGTCAGGAAGGATAAGTTCCAAATGGTATTCTCCTTCCGGACGATTTATAGACCCGCTGCTCAGGAAAGCTCCCCTTAGAAAGGCTCGTTTGCAGCAGGTTCTGGCCAGCAATTTCCAACGAGCCTGACGCCCTATCACTCCATTTTCCCCGGTTAGTTGCAAATTGGACAACACATTTTCTTTTCCGGGCATAATTACGGATTTTACCAGATAAACCCTGGTTTTACGAAAGCGTTTACGCTGCTCCATACTGACTGCCGGCTGTAAACCCAATTCCTCTTTAATTAATAGAAATACTTTTCTCGCTGTAGCCGCACTATCCAGCTCAACTTGCAAAATAGTCTCTTCTGCCCTGATTATGGAGCCATTTAATAACAATAATGCCGCCAGTTCAGCCCGGCGACAACATGTTTTAGCAGGCATGATGCGGGCCAGCTCAGCACGTACATCAGTAGAAAAACTCATAATACCTTCCCCGTTTAATCCTGTTTTTTTATAGTATCAATTATTACGCGGGCCAGTTTATCAGGATGATGCCAGGCCACTTCATCATCGGATACCAAATCAGCCGCAATAATCTTCACCTTGCCATCATGAATCAGATCATAAACTGGTACCACTGGCTGAGCTTTTTCGGCTAAATACCGTTCCAAACGAGGCATATCTATTTTCCCCGAATTAACCACCATATAATTAAACAGGTCTGCTCCTATATGTTCAGCAATTACCTTTGAATGATCAGCTGCTGTAAAACCGTCAGTTTCTCCTTGTTCAGTCATTATGTTACTGATATAAAAAGTTACTGCTGACGAAGCCTTGATAGCATCAGTTACTCCATTTACGAGCAAATTGGGAATGATGCTGCTGTATAAACTCCCCGGTCCAACCACAATGGCATCTGCCTCGGCGATAGCATTTAATGAGGCTGGGACCGGCTGACAATTATCAGGCATCAGATACAGGCGCTCTATGGAAGCCGGATATTCCCTGATAGCCGTCTCCCCATAAACGGTCGTGCCATCACGCATAGACGCAGCCAGGACTACTTGCTCCAGAGTTGCCGGTACCACTTTGCCCCGTACTTTCAAAACTTTGCTGACTTCTTCAATGGCTGATTCAAAATCCCCGGTAATCTCGGTCATGGCCACCAGCAATAAATTCCCCAGGCTGTGTCCTTTTAGACCGTCCCCTTCCAGAAAGCGATGCTGGAAAACTTTATCCATCAGATTTTCCGTTTCCGCCAGAGCCACCAGACAGGAGCGAATATCTCCGGGAGGCAGAACGCCCAATTGAGCCCGCAGCCTGCCTGAGCTGCCTCCATCGTCACTAACCGTAACCACGGCGGTCAACTGCGAAGTATATTCCTTTAACCCTTTCAGCAGCACCGATAAACCGGTTCCCCCGCCAATGACAACTATCTTAGGTTCAGATGCTTCTTTCATTTAATCCTCCGTTTTATACTTTGAAATATCTCTATGCCTTACAATTACTTTATATCCCATATTCCTCAGCTGTTGGCCAATGTAATCAGTCAAAACCACCGAACGATGCTGACCACCGGTGCAACCAATAGCCACGGTCAGATTGGTCTTGCCCTCCTTTATATAATGGGGGATGAGGAATTTTAATAAACCGGTAAACCGACGGTTAAATGATTTCGTAATCGGTGAATCCAATACATACTTTATAACCTCCGAGTCCTCACCGGTCATGGTACGCATAACCGGATCATAAAACGGATTAGTTAAAAACCTTACATCAACAACAATATCCGCATCCATAGGCATACCAGCCTTATAGCCAAAAGAGACCACGCTGATATCCATTCCGGCAGTCTCCCGCTGGCTGTACAATTGTTGTAATTTTTCTTTCAACGTTCGCAAATCCAGATTGGAAGTATCAATAATAACATTGGCCCGTCCACGTAGCTCTTCCAGCATCTCGCGCTCCAGCTTGATTGCCTCCATAAGGCTTTGATTCTCACTCAGCGGGTGCCGGCGCCGTGACTCTTTGAACCGTCTGATCAAAACTTCATCCGAGGCTTCCAGAAACATTATTTCCAGCGGAATCCCGGCATCCCGCATCTCATTTAATGCTTCGGCAAAATCTAGGAAAAACTCACCGCCGCGTACGTCAATAACCAGCGCTACTTTATCCAATTTCCCTTCCACCTGTAAAGTAAGCTCCACAAACTTGCTCAGTAAAACCGGGGGAAGATTATCCACACAATAATAACCCATATCCTCCAGATGATTAATCACCTGGGTTTTGCCGGCACCAGACAGGCCGGTAATTATCAGGATATGCATAGCCTGGATTTCTTTGCCCAATGAGACCATCCCCCTCCGCCTTTACAGTTTACTACCTGACATTCGTCGATTGCCAACTTTTGCACCATACTGCTGCCATACTGCAAATCGCCTACCGTCGATTGGAAATGAGCATCACTGTTAATAATGAAACTTGCTCCCAATCTCTGTGCCTTCATTATATCAGAAACTTTTGGGTGTTCATGTCCACAATTTATCTCAAACAAAACCTGATGTTTTATACAGGCCCGAGCCACTTCCTCAATATCAACCTCAAAAAACAAGCCGGGGTGAGAAATAATGTCCAGTTCCGCATGACGGGCAATAGTCTACACCGTTGCCCTGGTATTGGCATCTATCGCAATCTCGCGCTGCTTCCTGCCCAAATGGCGCAGGGAATTCCGCAAAAAAATATCCCGCCCATCCTGTAAGGAAGTCGGCAGGGTATAGGGATGCAAGCCGGCAATCACCACATCCAGCTGCTGCAATATGCTATCCGGTATATCCAGAGTGCCATCCAAATCACGAATATTGGCCTCTGCTCCCAGCAAAATATTTATATCCGGATATAAATACTTTAGACCCTCAACCTCCTCCTTCATATACAAATACTGCTCAGCAGACTTTACCCCAATAACTGCCACCAGCGGACCATGGTCTGTAATTGCAACTTCCGATAACCCACAGACTCTGGCGGCTTCCACTATCTCTTTGATACTCTGACGCCCATCACTATTCCGGGAATGAGTATGATAATCCCCATAAAACCGCATTTATACCATTCCTCCTGACCAGCAATACTACTCATAGCTTGCCCAGTCAGCAAAAAATCCTCCCCTTTGTCAGGGACGGTTCGAAACCACTTTCTATAACGCCAGTTGCTTTTTCAGGTAGTCGATTACTTTTACCGGGGTGGGGTTTATTCCGTATTCCAGAGCCAGATAAGTGCTGGCGTAGTCACCGGGATAAGTCAGACTGTAAAAACGGGCCAGCATTGATTCCCCCTGACTGTGAATTTCGATAATATCGTTTACCTTATCCTTAATAATTGAGCAGGTAATATCCATACGTTTTTTTACCTGCGGATGGTCGTTGTCATCTCTCAGCAAAATAATAACCAGTTTCTTCAGTATCTCCTCCGGCACTTCAAAACCGACTATTTCATTATGGTTTAATTCCGGGAAAACATTATAATAAGCAGGGCACTTGCTATTTTCATTAATCTGGGCTTTCCAGCGCAGAGCAGCCGCTTCGGAAAAGCCTGATACTCCCCATATAACCGGGATAGCCCCTTTCAGTTTAAGGGCAACTGCTTTTGCCTGGTTCTCCGCTATGGAACTCTCCGGCTGCAGCCTCTGCCGCTGCTGTTGCAACACAGTTACAGTCTCCTGCAGCGCCTTTCGTCCGGTGGAAAATATGCCGATATCCTCCAGGAACATGACCACCGGTGCCAGCAAGAAACCAGTTGCTGCTCGGGGAACCAAATTTCCCGGCACTTTAATAACCGCAAATCCGTCCTGAGCTGCCATTTCCTGTAACTTTCCTCCGCTGGTGAGACAAATTATATCCGCCCCCTGGCTGCGGGCCTGATGATAGGCACTTATGGTTTCCTCGGTATTACCGGAATAACTGATAGCAATAAACAGCGTGCTGCGGTTTACAAAATGAGGGATAGTATAATCACGGTTAACTATCACCGGAACAGTGGATTGTTCCAGAGCCATGGTACGCAGAATGTCTCCCCCGATGGCTGACCCGCCCATACCGGAAACTACAATACTATTGTAATTTTTGCGATAGCGATCCACGAAATCAAATTTCATTTCCAGACTGGAAGCAAACTGTTCCGGCAATCCATACAAATAACTCAACATAGTATCCGCTGACATATCGTTCAAATTAAACTACCTCCGGTTCAAATTATTATTTAAAACTTTGATTTTCCAACATTATTTTTAACTATTCAAACCCCCATATTCCCCCGGCAGCCAGACATCCATATAAAACAATGTCCCCTCCCAGGCGGGTAATTTCTATTTTTACTCCCGGGCGATGCATGGAAAAAACCCGTGCTTTAACTTCTTCCTCAATACCCTCAAAAATCAAATCTTTCATCCCCTGCACAACCCCACCACCCAATACTATAATATCCGGATTAAAAATATGCACCAGATTAGCCAAAGTTAATTGCAAAGCCTCTCGAAAATTGGCCACCAGCCGGCAGGCATCGCTATCTCCCTGACGCGCAGCTATAGCAACCTCTTTTGCCGTAATCACTCCATCATTGACCAGAGATTGCAGGCAAGCTCCCCGTCCCTGCTCCACTAATTCGCGGGCCTGAATGGCCAGAGCCGTACCTGAAATAATGGTTTCCGTACATCCTCTGCGCCCGCAGTTGCACTGTCTGCCCCGGGGATCAATTACCATGTGGCCGATTTCCCCGGCACCGCCGATGCTGCCCCGATAAAGCTCTCCATTTATAATGATACCGGCACCTACACCGGTACTTAAAGTAACATACAGCAGATTGGGATAGCGTTTCATTTGGCCGAAATGATACTCGCCCAGCGCCGCCATGGCCACATCATGTTCAACTACTGTTGGCCAACCCAGACGCTTCTCCAATTCCTGACGCAAAGCAAATTCCTGCCACGCTAAATTGGGTGAGTCATAAATTATGCCCTCCGGATAAGCAACCGGCCCCGGTGCGCCTACCGCTACCCCAATTACCTGATCGTCAGCTATATTATTATCCGCCATGATTTTCCGAACGCGTAATACCATCTCATCTACAGCCACTTCAGGATGGCACTGAATTGGTGTAGGGAACTGTATCCGGGCCAACAAATCACCAGAGGTCCTGCCTGCACCAACCAGGGTTTTGGTAGCTCCCAAATCAA
>JAQVWB010000044.1 GCA_028698695.1 Syntrophomonadaceae bacterium
TATATAAAAAAGATAGCTTAAAACCTTCCACTTATCATTCATACGACCAGCTTATAAGGTTGCATATTAACCCGCGAATAGGTGACCAAAAGGTTAAGGATTTGAAATCTTCACATATACAAAAGCTGATTAATGAGTGTTACCGGGAGGGCAGAATTAAGAAGAAAATTAAAAACAAGAAGGAGGGTAAAAACAAACAAGATAAACCCGCTAAAAATCCTAAACCTAAAGGGTTAAGCGCAAGAACCGTAAAATACATTCACGGCATACTACTACAGGCATTAGACCAGGCTATAAAAGAAAGGCTGATAGCATATAACCCGGCGAGTGCTGATTCAATAAACCTGCCACGGCATGAAAAACCGGATATTCAACCGCTATATACAGAACAAGCTAGGGAATTCCTCCAGGCCATAAAGGATAACAGTTTATACCCACTTTACCTGATGGATATATCCACCGGTTTAAGGCGAGGTGAATTACTAGGTTTAAAATGGCAGGATATAAACTTTACCGATAAAACCGCTACCATTAAGCGGTCACTTATTCAGGTAGGTGGCAAAGTTGTGCTGCAAGAATCAGTTAAGACTAAAAAAAGCAAGCGAATAGTATCTTTAACAGATGATGTGATGGCAGAATTAAAGCGTCTTAAAGCTCGACAGGCACAGGATAAACTTCGTATAGGACAAGCATACCAGAACAACAGTTATGTGTTCTGTTGGGAAGATGGGCGGCCATTAAGACCGGATTATGTTTATCATCACTTCGTGGACTTACTGGAGGAATTAAAACTGCCTAAATCACGTTTCCACGATTTACGGCACTCATTCGCTACAATCATGTTAGAGCAGGGTGTTGACCTGGAAACAGTAAGCACGATGTTAGGGCATAATTCGCTTGCGATTACGGCAGATATATATACCCATGTTAGACAGGAAATACAGGCAGCAGCAGCCAATAAGATTAATGCTGCCTTGAGTGCTAGTAAATAACAACTTCTGTCAAAATTACTGTCAAAGCGGGAGGAAAAAGGATTAAACTTAATAGAAATAAAAACGACAGGGCCGTCAAAAGCCCTGTATATCTTTGTTCTATTATGGTGGGCCATACAGGAATCGAACCTGTAACCTTCTGATTAAGAGTCAGCTGCTCTGCCTGATTGAGCTAATGGCCCGCATTATTTCAACAATAGCTATTATAAACTCTGCAAATGAATAAATCAAGGTTGTTTTCGGTTATATCTTGTTAATCAGCAATAATATCATACTATAACTCATCAGGTAAAATGTCATCCCCCATTGAATCAGCTTATTCGGCAGTTGGTTTACGATATTGGGTGCTGAGCAGGGAGAATATCAGACCGCAGGCGGCCAGTGCAGCTGCCAGGCAGAATACCACATGATGAGCAATAATGTATGCTGCTATGTATCCTAACCGGGGAGAGTTATAGTTTAGAATGCCACTGAAGGTGGCAACTGATACCGCAACACCCAATGAAAAAGAGAAGTTTCTGATAGTTGAAATAAACCCGCCGGTATAGCCGGTTTTATTGGAGGGAATTGAGCCCATTATGGCACTATTATTTGGAGAACCAAAACATCCATTGCCGATTCCCAGCAGGAGCAGTCCAGTTATTATCAGGGGCAGATTTACCTGCTGGTCCAGGCTGGACAGGGACAGGAAGGCCGCTATCAAAAGGATGAAGGATGCGGTTGTAAGACGGGTGGGTCCAATTTTATCTGATAAATTGCCGGCCAAGGGAGCAGTAATTGCCATGGATAATGGGGGTATGGTCATCATTAATCCGGATACAGTAGGGGAGTAGTGTAACATGTTTTCGAAGTAGAATGGCAATAAGAAGGTTACGAAAGTTTGGGTGCTATAAGCAAAAAAGGCCATTATATTTCCATAGGTAAAACTCTTTTCTTTGAACAGAGAAAAATCCAGCATGGGCTTTTCATGTTTATTTTCAAGCCAAATAAACAATGCAAATAAAAAGATTGAAATACCCAATAGTACAGGTTTGATTCCTGAGGCCAGAGATATGACCAGAGTAAATGCAAATAGAGCAAAGGTTATTGTCCCAGGTATATCAAAATCAGGTTTTGTTTTAGGGGAAGGTTGTGATGGGAGATATTTTGATGCCAGTAAAAACCCTATTAAACCAATAGGGACATTGATTAGAAATATACTTTTCCAACCCCAGGCAGCAACCAGCAAACCACCCAAACCGGGTCCGGTCATATTGCCAATACCAACCATACTGCCAGTAAACCCGAGGGCCTTACCCCGTTCGCCCGGTGGAAAGGAATTAAATACTATGCCAATTCCGGTTGCCATCATCATGCTTGCACCCAGAGCCTGAAATGCGCGGGCCGTAATTAATAATATCAGTGTAAATGATAAACTACAGGCTAATGAACCGATTGCAAATAACAGAAAACCAAGTGAATACAACCGTTCACTGTCAGTCTGATCACCCAGTTTACCCCAGAACATTAGGGTAGCAGTTATTACCAGCATATAAATGGTAACTATCCATTGGACCGCATCTATATTCACTTTAAAGCTGTCTGCAATTGTTGGATTGGCGATATTCAGAATGCTCCCGTCCAGGGTAGACATAAAAATTCCCAGACAAACTATAATCAGAACCCGCCATTTATTTTCTAACTTATTAATCCCTTTTTCCTCCAGCAGATCATAATAGACATAATTATATTATCATCTACTGGTCAGTATTAGTTAAGTTAAAAATGATAAGGTTGGATTTATTTGATAGTTGTGGAAGGAATGCAGAAAATGCAATTGACATTGATAGCAATTTGCAGCTGAATTATTGTTTTCCAAGAACGGAAATTATTACATCGGCTAAACAACTGGCGGCTTTATCGGCAACATTTAGCGAAATTTGCTCGGTACCAATCTCAAATAACAACGAACGTGCATATAAGTCCTGATTATAATCCCCACGGCCCATATATATGCCTCTCATTAATCCAGGGTAGAGTGTATCGGCTTCGGCTTTAATCCGGCGGGCAAATTCAAGGTTGGCATTCATGGCTGGGTTGGATCTGCCTAAAACTATCATTACGCGGGCAGTTTCTATGCCATTAATTTGCGTTAAATAACTTTCGGCAGGAGCAGAGTCGCGGTGTATATCAAATATAGCATCCGGCGTTGCCTTTAATAATTGTACAGCAGTACGTCGTGAGCGGCTGTACGCATTTATGTCGTGCGGTCCGTGATTGTTGTTCTGATGCATAGCAACTATGCCATGGTCGTTTAATTCTTTGGCCAGAGCAGTACCAACTTTAATTACGTCACCATCGGGGGTTCTTGTAGATTTTCCCGAAGTTAAACGGTAGCATTCATCATTATGCGTATGATAGAGAGCCACAGATATATTGGATGTACTTATTCTGACATTATCAGGAAATAACAGCATGGCCGACGGCATATAGCTTATGTTTTCCTTATTGGAAGTGTGAGATTTAATTCCGGCGATGGCAGTATTACCCTCCACATTTACAATGACATAATGCTGGTTTTCTGCACTTATATATTCATCATCAACTGCAACCGGAACGCCGGTTTCAAGAATGGTATTTCCATTGGTGTCGCGTATAGTAACATATTTGGACTCATTTATATTAATGTCTGCAGATGGCAATGGTTTGGTAGGTTGTGGGGCTGTTAACTGATGGGCTATATAAGATACTATCATTACTATTAAGAAAAAACTGAAAAAGAGCCAAATGTAACGCTTTGCTGATGAATGCACAATAATACCGCCTTATTAAATAATTGATATTATTATTTGAATAAGGCGGTTAGTTTATACAGAGGACGGTATATATTACTTATAGATTAGTATCCCAATTATCCAGATATTCCTTTTGTTCTGTGGTCAATTCATCTATGGATATATTCATTGACTGCAATTTTAAGCGGGCAACCCGCTGGTCAATTTCAGCCGGCACATTATAAACATGTTTTCCCAGTTTATCACGATTTTCGATAACATAAATCAGAGACAGGGCTTGCAGAGAAAAGCTGAGATCCATAACTTCTGCCGGATGTCCGTCTCCAGCAGCCAGATTTACCAGGCGTCCTTCTGCCAACAGGTATAATTTGCGGCCATCTTCCATCACAAATTCTTCAATGTTGTTTTTAAGCAATCGTTGTCTTACAGCCAGAGCATTTAAATCACCTTTACTGATTTCGACATCAAAATGACCGGCATTTGCCATTATGGAATTATCTTTCATCAATTTAAAATGCTCGCCGCGAATAACATTTACATTGCCGGTAACCGTAATAAATATATCACCTAATTTGGCCGCTTCGCTCACAGGCATAACCTGAAATCCATCCATAACAGCTTCATTAGCTTTAATTGGATCGATTTCGGTAATTATTACTTTGGCACCCATACCCAGAGCCCTCATGGAGACGCCTTTTCCGCACCATCCATAACCAACTACCACTACATATTTCCCGGCTACCACCAGGTTGGTAGTACGATTAATACTGTCCCAAACAGATTGTCCGGTTCCATAACGATTATCAAATAAGTATTTCATGTAGGCATCATTAACCGCCATCATTGGGAAAAGCAGAGAGCCATCTGCATCCATGGATTTAAGGCGTACGATTCCGGTAGTGGTTTCCTCACAGCCTCCAATTATGTTACGAGCCTGGTCAGAACGGCTTTTATGCAGCATGGTTACAACATCAGCACCATCATCAATAATTGCATCCGGCATAGTGTCAAGGGTCATCTCCAGGAATTTATGATATTCTTCGGGTGATTCCCCGTGTATTGCATAAACCGTTATGCCGGAGTCAGCCAGCGCTGCGACTACATCATCCTGCGTAGATAAAGGATTACTGGCACAGGCAACCACATCAGCACCGGCAGCTTTTAGTGTTTGCAGCAGGTAACCGGTTTTAGCTTCTAGATGCAGACAGCAGGCAATGGTTTTACCTGCCAGCGGTTTAGTCTGAATAAATTCTTCACGCAGAATGTTTAAAACCGACATATTCTGACTAACCCATTCAAGTTTACGATATCCGTATTCTGCCAAAGCCGGATCCTTAATAATGGATTTACGGACTTGCATGTTTTCAGGTACAGCGTTCATTAAATTTGACCCCCTTGATATATTTAACAGTATTTAGCTTACTGGTTTAGTTAGCCAAACATATAAAACATTATAAGTAATAAACCTTACAATAGGAATCTTAATCTGGTAATATGGTTAAAAATATAACAATGAATGAGGCGAATATCTGTGAAGGTATTAATGTTTAGTTGGGAATACCCACCTCATATGGTGGGAGGTTTAGGACAACATGTTTTTGATCTTAGTCGATTCCTGGCTCAACAAGGCATTACAGTGCATATTATTACTCCCGGAATTGAGAATCTATTGGGTTATGAAAATGAAAATGGAGTTCACATCCACCGGGTAGGCATACCGCAAAAAGAAGGAGAGGATTTTAAATCCTGGACTTTCACTTTTAATAGTGAAGCCATACGCAAGGCAGTTAATGTTAATTCTCAAGTAGGAGGGTTTGATGTAGTTCATGCCCATGACTGGTTAGTAGCTTATGCTGGCAGATCAGTAGCCAAGATTTTTGAAATACCTCTTGTTACCACCATTCATGCAACTGAACATGGCAGAAATCTCGGCCTGCATAATCGTATGCAAATTGAAATTAACGAAATAGAAAAAAACCTTGCCCTGGATTCATCCCGGGTAATTTGTTGCAGTCAATACATGCAGGATGAAGTATGTAATTTATTTGGCCGCCCGCGTGAGGACCTGAGGATAATACCTAATGGGGTTGACCCGGATTTGTTTACTTCATTGCCGGTAACGCCCAGATTTGATATTGGTGATGATGAACAGGTAGTATTTTTTATAGGCAGATTGGTACCGGAAAAGGGAGTCTGGCAATTAATTAGTTGTTTCCCTGAGGTTTTAAAAGCTGTTCCGCAGGCAAAACTTTATATTGGTGGTCGGGGTCCGCAAAAAGTTATTTTGGAAAAATTGGCACGGGAAAAGGGTATCGCCGATAAAGTCTTTTTTACCGGATTTATTGCTAAGGAAGATCGCAACTATGTATATAACCGTGCTAAAGTAGCTGTATTCCCCAGTCTGTATGAACCTTTTGGAATCGTAGCCTTGGAAGCAATGGCTACCAATACACCGGTAATTGTTGGTAATGTGGGTGGATTAGCCGAAATTGTTTCCGATGGTTACAATGGTTTAAAGGTATCCCCTGGTTCTGAGGAAGAACTGGCTGCAACGATAATTAATTTGCTGACTGATGAAAAATTAGCCGCTGATTTGCAGGATAACGGTTATCAAACGGTGAAATCTGTATACAGCTGGGAAGTTATTGCCAGATCGACCATTGAAGTTTATAACGAAGTAATCAAAAACTTAGAGAGAGAAGCAAAGATTATTATCTGAGCGAAATAATTGGTATTACACCTCGATAGGGGATGTGTGGCAGCGTGAACGGAAGAATTTTGCTAATGCTGCACAGCCATATTCCGTATGTAAAAAGGCAAGGCAGATGGCCTTTTGGGGAAGTGTGGCTGTTTGAAGCTATGGCTGAAACTTACATACCATTACTGAATAGTCTTATAAAGCTTAATGATGAAGGAGTAATTGTGCCATTAACTTTCAGTTTTACTCCTGTGCTCCTGGAACAACTTAATTCCAAATATATTAAACATGAATTTGTTGAGTATTTGCTGGAACGCGAGAGTATGGCCAGTGCTGATGAACGTTATTTTATATCTACCGGTGAAAGTGAATATGCCCGTCTGGCAGCATATTATCGGGCATATTATCGCGATATTCGCAGGGATTTTGAAATTGAATTTGACCGTGATATTATTCAAGTCTTTAAACAATTGCAAAACCAGGGACAAATTGAAATTATTACTACCGCAGCAACCCATGCCTACCTGCCTTTATTGGACCAAGCCGGATTGGAAACCCAGGTATATTGGGGGAAAGAATTATACAAACATGTATTTGACCGTGACCCGGAGGGATTTTGGTTACCTGAATGCGGTTATTTTGAGGGCTTGGAAGATATTTTAATTAAAAACGGATTTAAGTATTTTTTTGTTGACAGTCATGCCATTGAAGGGGGCAAACCAATTGGTATCTCCAGCCATGGGTTGCCTGATGAAGAATTTGAAATTGAAACTTTTGCTTCAACCGGTCTTAGTACCTACCGGCCATATTCATTAAAAGACAATCAGATAACGGTATTTGGGCGTAATGCCATGGTCAGTCATCAGGTATGGTCAGCTGATTACGGATATCCGGGAGACGAAAATTATCGCGAGTTTCATAAGCATTCCATGCGCTCCGGTTTTAAGTATTGGAAGGTAACTGATCGCAATCAGGCTATGGATAAAAAGCAAGTTTACAACCCGGAAGAGGCTCAGTTAAAAATAGTTCAGCAGTCCTGGCATTTTGTAAATAGCCTGGCTAATACGGCTAAAAATGCGGCTAAATTAGGCTTTTCATCCCCATTGATAGTTGGCTGCTATGATACTGAGTTATTTGGACATTGGTGGTGGGAAGGTGTTGACTGGCTGGAAGCAGTAATTCGTTGTATTAACAATAATCCCAATCTGGAACTGGTTTTACCTACTCAGGTAGGAAAGGGCCGGCATGAAGCCCAGGTATTTGAATCTTCCTGGGGGATGGGCGGTAAACATTATGTCTGGGAAAATACTGAAACTACCTGGATGTGGGATATAATAAGAGAGTCCGGGCGGGAATATGAAGCTTTAAAATCTCGGGCATACAGCCAGGAGTTGGCCGATATAGCTTTATCTCAGGCATTAAAGGAACTAATGCTTATACAGAGCAGTGACTGGTTGTTTATGGTTAGTAACAATTTAACTAGGGATTATGCTATGAAAAGGTTTTTTGAACATTATGCCAAGTTACTTAGAATAAGCAATGGTTTGCAAAATGATTCATTTGACGAGAGCTTTTCGGAATGGCTAAACCGAATTCAATATGAAGATGACTTTTTTAGTTGTCTGTAATTTTGGAGGTGCTTTATGAAGGGGCATATTGCTTTTTGCCCTCATTTCCATCAACCTCATTTTCAATTATATCGTACCAGGGAAGAAGCTTTTCGTAATTCTTATATTCCCTGGCTCAGGCTATTAAATGAGGCGGTTGGTTTAAATGATTTTTTTATAAATTTACATTTTTCCGGTCCCTTTCTTTATTGGATGCAGGATCAAAAACCGGAGTATATAAATCAGTTAAAAGAATTGAGCAGCAGTAATAAAATAGGTTTTATCGGCGGTTTAGCTGATGAGTCTTTTATACAATTATCTTCCCGTAATGATGATTATCTATATCAACTTGCTCATTATGATGCATTATTAACAAAACTGGTAGGGGTAAATGCCGGTCAATGGCAGGGAATTCATTTAGTAGAGCGTGAATGTGGTGAAATGATGTTGCATCGAATTATTCATGCTGCCGGTTTGTTAAATGCACCTCCCATTGTGTATCTGGATGCAGAAACTTTTTATGAGTCTCATTTTGCCTATCCGGGTTCAGAATACGATTTTTGCCTTAAACATTTCGGTTTTAAAGATCCTTTTTCCAAAACCACTATCAGTCATATACCTCAGGAAATGCTTTTTTACGGATTACGTGATGAAATTGGCGGACAGGAGTTTTTTAGTTTCCCGGTACATAGTCAGTTTCGATATCAATTATTAAAGCGTCATAGTTTTACTGCTGAAGATAAGGTTAGAATAAAACCTTCACATTATTATTTCTATATAAAAGATGCCCTGGAAAAAGCTTACGAAACTATAAGAAATTATGGTGAGGACCAGGAACCAATTCTGATTATATTTGAAGATGCTGAGAAATTTGGACAATGGAGCAAGGACCCGGACGGAGATCATGAATGGTTAATGGAGTTTTTCCGACTGGTCGATCGTGATGCCGATCTGAAGTTTACCGGGCTAAATGATTACTTAAAACAATATGGTTATTTGGACACCTACCCGGTCAGTTCCAGTCACAGTTATCCGGAATGGGAAAATTGGACCGCCAAACGTGGTATCAGAGGGGTAACCTTTGGTGATGAAAGATTGCGTCGCATTATGTGCCGTTTGCGTGATATTGAAGATCGACAGGATGTTTTCGAAAAGCAGTTATTAACTAATCCTGAGATTATATCCTCTGAATATAAATATCTGCAGAATTTAACTGCACGGGCCATGCTGGATTCTCCGGAGCGTTATTTATTTATTGAAGAAATATTAAGAAACAAATTGCCTGAATTGGCTCATAATTATAGCCTGATAAACCGTATGCGAAATTTAGTTTACCAGGAAGACCCGAAATGGGCCAGCCGGCATCCCAGTTATGGTTCATCGCCTTTTTACGATATGCAGGGAATTGCTTATCTGGAATTGACTTATCGTGTATTGGAAGATATTAATCATCAGTTGGGAATCAAACCAACTCCGGAAATACAGGTAAGAGACTGGGATTTCGATGGTCAAAATGAAGTTCTATTTACTAATCGTGAACAGGTATTAGTAATTGACTGCCAGGGCGGCTGCCTTTCCTACCATAGTGTGTTGAATCCACATACTGATAATTATACAGAATTAATTGAAGACTTGTTGGGTTCTGATATTTTGAGCTTAAAAACCTATAATTCGATTTACCGGCACTGTTACCCATTGGTGTTTACTGAAGTTGACAGTGATATTTCTCCAAGGTTATACCCTGAAGGTGGTCGACGTGAGATAGGGCGTAATTCAATGCGCTGTAATTTGTATATGCTTAATAATGGGCAGGAAATAGCTATTGGTGAGTTTTCATCCCGAAATTATAATCTGGATACAGTAGAACAGGACGAAGATGGCCTGACGGCAGTATTTTCTGTTAAAACTGATTTAAATATTGCAAATTCAAATGTAATACCCGTAGAACTTACGAAAATTTTTAGTGTTATGGAAGGATACATGACGGTCACTTTTCATATCAAGTTACCCCCGGAATATAACCATCTGGAATTGATTTTAGCACCGGAACTGGTATGTTCAGCCTCTGCATCCGATGAGGTAAATTTTCGTCCCCAGGCGTATGTTGGAATTAAAACCCAACCTGATAAACCTGCAACCATACCAATAAGGGTTTTGGATATATCTACCCAGCAGGAGAATGGTTATGTATTTACCAACGATGAATATCAGATTGCAACTCCTTATGAATTGAATTATGTTTACCAGCTTTGTAATGCTGATGGCAGCAGTTTTAGCAACCGGATAAACTATTCACTGGTTAAGGCCGATAATTTGCATAGCATAGTAATTGAACCGGCAGTAAGATATTATTATCGTGATTATGTATTTGAAGGTCAAAGTCGTTTGGGTTATCACACCTCGGGAGCATTAATAAGTCCACGAGTTAAGTTAGTCAATGGCGAGGCACTTATTCAGATTAAAATTAACTGTGATTTTGAAACCAGTAAACAAGAATCTGATTATGATTTGGCAGCGCATTTAATAATTGGAAATTAAAATTAGCAGCCCAATATAGATTTTAAAAATTGGAGGTTATTTAATGATATTAAAGGAGTTTTTTGATTTTTATTTTGACAGGATTGATAGCAATGTACGCAACATTTATGAAGAATTGCTTCCTACCAGCGATGGCTTAGCCAGCGCTTATACAGAAATGTTTTCCCGTAATGATGATGAAGCTATAGCTTTCCTGTTGGATTTTCATCGGGCTACTTCAGAATTACGTAACCAGAGACCAAATCAGGCGATTCTGTTTAATGTACATAATAATGTGTGTTTCCCATTTTTCGTTGAGTATTTATGGAAAGTAATGACTCCTGCTGACCGGGAAAAGCTGGTTGCTCAAACCGGTACAAATGATTTAAATGAAATAACCCGTAAGTTGAATGATGAGGTTGAACTGCGCAATTGGTTTCGTAAAGAGATTGGTTCTTCATTGAGCCAGCAGGATTTATTTACTTTAAACGAAATAATTGCCCTGCAGAATTTTTCCTCCGGAGGAGAATACTCGTTTTTAAAATATGTTTATCCCAAAATTCAGGAATTGGAAGGTAAGGTTTTGGATGCAGGTTGTGGTGCCGGTTTTGCCACTTTGGTGATGAGTCAG
>JAQVWB010000247.1 GCA_028698695.1 Syntrophomonadaceae bacterium
TTCATCACCTGTAGATAATCAGGCTCGGAGAATAGCTCCTATATTGTTCCATAAAAAAAGTCCGGCAACGAAATGCTGGACATAATAGCACACCAATATGAAAAATGATATCTTTCATAGATACATTTATCAGTTGCTTAACCTCAGCATCTCCTTTTCACAATGGAAGGCACATTCGTTTCCCAATGCACCCAATGACCTGAAAATCGTAGTGTCATCACCTGCAGATAATCAGGTTCGGAGAATAGAGTATTGAATTTTTATAATTCACTCAGTTTTCTATCCTTCTATAAAGAATAGTAAAACTCCTGCAAAAAAATGCTGATTCGCAAATTTTATTAAAAATTAGCATTTTTTAGCTTATATTATCTATTTTTATAGCTTTTATTACTTAATATAATATTTTTAACGAAATTATGTCAAGAGGGGAATAAACCGTAAAAGGGAACCTGCAGGTAAATTTGGTCTTGTTACTTGTCGTCAAATACAGATTACCTCCGTTGCTGCACATCCCGGAGGTTTTTAATCTTTAACCATGAATATAATAGTGTTTATGCTCCTCTTCCCCGTGAACATGACAGTATTCGTCAATCAGATTGACCGACATGAGCAGGGGCTTATTGGTCAAAGCTTCATGACTGGGACCGTCATAGACCAACTGATGCTCTTCCGACAGTACCAGGGTACGTTCAGATATGGCATGCGCCAGTTCCAGATTATGCGTAGCCGTTATAATGGTCCTTCCCCTTTTATGCAATTCCTGCAGCAATTCAATTAACCAGCGCTGCGTTTTGGGGTCCAGACCATTGGTAGGTTCATCCAGAATCAATACCTCGGGATTAAGAATTAATGCTGAGGCCACTGCCACCTTTTTCTTTTCCCCTCCACTCAGGCGATAGGGAGAACGTTGTGCCAGGCTTTGTAAATTAAGCATGTTTAGCACATCCTCTACCCGGGAAGATATATCCTGCTTGCTTAAACCCAGTTGCTGCGGTCCATAGGCTATCTCATCCCAAACCCGCGTGTTAAAAAGCTGCGCCTCAGAATTCTGAAAGATAAAACCAACCTGACGATGATATTTTTGGGCAACCCGATTATCTTCCATAAGATCTTCAGTTATTTCCTGCCCAAAAGCATAAAAGTGACCGGCGCAGGGAAAAGCCAGGCCGCAAAATATCTTTAATAAAGTTGATTTTCCTGAGCCATTGGCTCCCAGCAGGCAGACACTTTCACCGCCATTTATGTTCAGACTTAGATTATCAAATAGATTCCCGGCTCCATAACTGAAGGTAATTCTATCTAAAGTAAAAACGGTTTTATGCAAAAAAAAGCCTCCTGTACAAGTAAATTAATTACTAAAAACGTATCATATCCCAGTAATTAATTCTATTCCTCCAATAATGGTTCAGGAACTGATCCGGTATAACAACGGGCACACATGGCCTGATACACTTCCTCGGAAAGAGCCATACTGCGATCAAACAGTGCTGCTATGGAAGAGCCCACCTGGGCTTGCCGGGTTTTAAGTGATAAAGGGCCAACCGTACGAACCTTGCGGGCTTCAAACATTTCAATGGATATTGACAGCAACACAATCAGATAGCGATAGGTCATTTCCAGAATCATGATGAATAAATCCGGCACTCGCAATACCCGTAACGATTTAAATATATCAGCTGCCGGAGTAGTCATAACCAGCAACGCCGCCAGCGATAACGACATACCCACACGCAAAAATAAAAAAGTGACTGCCACGACTCCCTGTCGGCTGATAAAAATTGTCTCCGGCCAGTTTATACCCAGCCAATGGCTGGGCTGTTCGAACTGAAACAATACCAGAAGCGGAGTACCGTCAATAAAAACATTAAGCGTCATGGGCATAGTAAACATCAGCGTAATGAGGGGAATAAATCCCCAAATTCGCTTCTGCAACACCAGTACCGGTAAGCGGGACAGATACATAAGAAGTACAGTGATTAGCCATACAGCTATTAATACCGGTATCTGCCTGATCAGACTGATTCCTGCAATCAGCATGATCATACCCACCAGTTTCATTTCCGGGCCAACCTTTTGTAATAGCCCATCACATCTGACTAAGAGTTCAGTCTGCAGGTCCTCGCAAATAACCTTGCGCATATTACGGATGCTTTTGGTCAGGTAATTGGTATTACGGGTTTTAAATGCGACTGGAATTTTATCATTTAATTGTGGTTCATTCATCCAGTTTGGAAGCAACATGCCATAGTCCTTTCATTTACATTTAATCTTTGACTACTTTATATAATAAGCTGACAATGCCTATTACCAGAACCACACCAACTATAGCCGATAGAATATAACCTCCGGCTGACTGTATAAAAGTAGCATCCATACCTGGAATACCGTAATCAGGCAGTGGACTTAATGTCCAAATCTCGGCAAATTTCTCCAAACCGGCCGGAACAAATCCAATCTCGCCGGGCAATTCATCCAGACCCCATTCACCAAACGCAGTTCCGGTAGCTAATAACCCCAGGGGGGACAAGATTATAAAGGTTCCCAAAACCAGCCATAAATTAGGGTAGCTTTTAAACATGTTTCTCCACCCCCAGACCGTCTATTCTGGCTCCATTGGAAATTCTCTTCATCAATATTGCCGGATAATTTTTACCTACAAACCATAACCCGACTGATGTGACTAAACCCTCTACCGGTCCGGCCAATATCAGATGTTCGCTCATCATAGCAATAACTGCTATCTTCAAAGGAACCGGGAAGAATAATGGAGTCCCGTCGGC
>JAQVWB010000248.1 GCA_028698695.1 Syntrophomonadaceae bacterium
TTATTGTAGCAAAACTGCGCAAGCTGCCAAAAACAGAGGAGGGCAAGCCATGATTGCCTTATTGCTTATGGGGTTCGCAATTGTGGCATTAATACAAATTCCCGGCCTGATAAAGAAACAGTGGTGGAAGGAATTAATAAGCTTTACAGTTTTATGGTCCATAGGTTTGGTTCTTAGTGTAGTGGTAGCTATGGGAATCAGGCTGCCTCCCGTATCAACCGTAATTGGGCAATTTATAACCGGGATGCTTGGAATATAGGCGTAAGGACATTGTAAATTACTGCTGTACCTCTATAACTTCCACACTATCCCCGCTTTTTACCCACCCTGAACTAAGTGTCCGGACAAATATTCCTTCCAGGGGCATAACACAGGTGCCAACCTGCTTTTTGATGGCGCAGGCTTTATTATGACACTCTTTGCCAATCTGGGTCACTTCCATCAAGACTTCCCCAATTTGCAGGCGGGTACCCAGAGGCAGGGTTGCTACATCTATCCCATCAACAGTTAAGTTTTCAGCAAAATCCCCATAGTTAATGACCGCTCCCAAGGCACGCATTTTTTCAACACTGGACAATGACAAAAGGCTAACCTGGCGATGCCAGTCGCCGCTGTGGGCATCAACTTCGATTCCCCAGTCCTGCTTTATATAGGCTGCATCGATATTATGCTTTTTTATGCCTCTCTTCTCTGAGATATTTACCGCTAATACATGACCTTTTTGCGTATTCATATATTTACTGTCTCCTTTTTGTATAGATTTAAAGGACGCTATTTTAATAAGAATTATAGAATATAAAACAAGCTATGAAAAGGTCGCTAAGAAATTAGTGATCACGGGAGTATTATGTTGTGATTATTTAACCTGTACAAGCTAATAAAATTTAAGTAGTATTATGAACAGCGGGTATTTAGATATAATAAGAAACACATAGGATTGGTGGTATTATTTATGCATTTTAAAATGAACACAATGTACTTTAGCCCTACCGAGACAACCAGAAAAATCGTCTCAGGCATAGCCGACAGAATTTTAAAAGACAGCGGCGAAACAAAAGCCATTCATACAATTGATTTTACATTAGCCAATATCAGAAAAGAGCCGGTATTTTTTGCTAAAGAAGACCTGGTTGTTATAGGGGTACCGGTCTATGCAGGAAGAGTTCCCAATGTTTTGTTAGATTATTTAAATTCAATTTCCGGTAATGGGGCATTAGCCGTTGCAGTAGTTGTTTATGGGAACAGAGATTATGATGATGCTTTAATTGAATTAAAAGATATCCTGGAATCACGCGGCTTTACCGTGATTGCCGCCGGAGCGTTTGTGGGCGAGCATTCATTTTCTAAAACGCTGGCCGCCGATAGACCTGATGATAAAGACATGGAAATAGTGAATTCTTTTGCCGGGCAAATTTTTGCCAAAATCAGCAGTCAAGCACCATTGCAGAATATACAAGTGAAGGGCAATAAACCTTATAGAAAATATTATGTGCCCAAAAAGGAAAACGGTGAAGCGGTCTATGATTTTCGCAAGATTACTCCCAAAACTAATGAAGATTGTATTGATTGCAAGCTTTGTGCACAAGTCTGCCCTATGGAATCAATTGATTTTGATGATGTATCCACAATAAAAGGGATTTGTATTAAATGTTGTGCCTGTATCAAAAAATGCCCTATGCAGGCCAAGTATTTTGACAGCCCGGATTATTTGCGCCATAAAGATGAGCTGGAAATAGCTTTTGCCCGCAGAAGTGAACCAGAATTATTTATTTAAGTGCCAGGCAGGAGGAAGCATATTTTAAAGAGTGCCGTTAATAGCCCTAATCAGAGGATGTAATGCTCCTGGGCCAAAACATTGGGTTCATAGCGCGACCAATATCCAGGGCTGCCTTTTGATATCCGGCTATTAACGGTGCTAATATTACTGCATTAGATCCTGCGGAGAGCAGAGCAATATCAAAGTCCATAGATCTGCTCTCTTTTTCAACTTGACTGATTTGATCGTAGTGTTCGATATTAATGATTCCTGCCGGGTGGACACCTAAATAATCTATTAAATAATCAGCAAATCTATTTGCCAGTTTACCAATCAGCAAAACCTTAAATTCCTTTAAAAGTAATTTAAAATCATTACTTCTGGGTAAATACATATTGATAAATGCATAGCATATGTCATGCGGTCTTATATCATATTGGGTGAATACGGCTTCTGTTAGGGGTTTCCACTCATATGAATCGCTTTGGTGCAGTACACCTACCATATCTGCCTGCTTTAAGCTTATGATTAAACGGTCTCTGGCTTCATAATTAGGCAAGGTGATTCCGGTCCAATCAGGACAATCTGCCCACCAGATCTGCTTTATATTTTCATCCAAGTAAACAGACCCTTGTGCCAATACCTGATTTTCCGCATCACCTACTCTTACCAGTGAAAAACCAATATTATTTCGTAAACAGTAACGAATCCTTCTGATAATATCTGGCAACTCTGCAAAGTCCTCTTTATATATATAAAAACCAGACATATCAAGAGCCTCCTTACAGTAACAAATCTTTTCCGGCAAGTAACCTCTGCTATTGATATTGAATAAGCTAAAAAAGGTTCTAAATATTAATATGCAACACTCAGTAATATTGTTATTTTGGTCTTGCGCGGGGAAATAAAATTTTAAATGTATTTTATAATTTTTATTAGGAAGTGAGGCTATATGCGTATTAAGGAAGGCGTAAAATTGTTTGCTCACAAGGATGGGCCGCTTTTCTATAAATT
>JAQVWB010000249.1 GCA_028698695.1 Syntrophomonadaceae bacterium
GCAGCTTCACGACTGATTTGGGCAATTTTCTCCCGGTATACAAATGTCTGTAGGGCCAGAACAATTTCAGCTACTATTTCTTCTATCAGACTGGTTTCCAAAGTGGCATCAGTGATTAAATAGCGGAAAATCCCAAAGGGTTGGGCTAATCCATTAATAGGGATTTGAATAATAATTCGGTAGCCAAGCTCCAAGTACTTGCACTCCTCATCAAACAGGTTGGTGCTCTCAATTTTATGCGTAATAGTTCGCTGTTGCGAGGTTGCCATGCTTAATCTTTGGTTGCCTTCTGCCAGAAGCGTATTTTTCGTAATCCCATTCACGCAGGAATACATGTTTATATGATGATCAGCCTCCCATAATCCAATTTCAAAGCCAAAATCGGGAAATTCCTCTTTGAAACATTTCAGTATCGCATTTATGGCATTTCCGATTCCCTGAGTTTCTGCCAGAATACGCATGATACGATTAACTACATTAGTCTTGCGCCGATTATGACGCCTGATAATTTCCTGTTCCTTTATCTGACTGATATCACTCCCAATTAATAAGGCCACTATAGAATCCATATAGTAAAGTGACGAAATATCAAATTCGTAGGGTATGCGCTGTCCTTCCGCAGTAAGAATCATAGCCTGATATTTTCGGTTTTGTAACTGTTGGTCTATAACTTGTTCAAATATAACGTTAATATGACGACGGGAAGCGGGAGCAATCCATTCCAGGTTTTTCATGGCTAACAGCTCTTCTTCTGTATATCCAGTTGCTTTATAGAAACTATTAGTTGCAAATACCAACTGGGTTCCATTATAAAGCGCTGCTTCTGATAGACTTAAATCTAATGCTGTGTGGAAAGCTTCCAGCCTTTTTCTATGTTTAACTTCTGATTTTCGTAGTTGATTTAAGTATAAACCGGCCAGATATTCTTCCCCTCCGGCGTAATGAGCCGGTGTAAGTAGATTAAATTTAACCTTATTATTCCGAAATATTTCCACCCAAAAATAATGTACCTGTCCCTGTATATCGGGCAGATACAAAACACCATACTCCACAGCGTGGTCGGATAAGCGAGAGTTTTCCAGTGATGGAATTATGAGGGGTTCAAAAACTATCGACATAAATTGTTCATATTTATAACCCAGCAAATTAAGGCCGGCTTGATTTATATCTAATACATTACCCGAAAGATCACTAATAACCAGCGGTGAATTGATCTTTTCCGGGATTAAGCTACCTCCGGTCATATAATAATTGTCCCTGGAGGGCAATAATTCCAGCAATATTTTCTCCCCTTCGGTTTTTGGTTCTTTCAGCATTTACCTGTCCCCTGTCCTTGTCCCCTGTCCTAATTATTTTATAGTTTCGACTATTATTGCCCTGGTTCCTTCGGGGAAATATCGCCAAATTATTGGTTGGAATAGATTATTTCGACACAGATTGTCTGAATAAAAAAGAGGCAGTCCCAAAGGGGCCGCCTCAGGTTGTAGACAAAGTCTGCGACCTGGAGACCGAATGACGGAAGTGAAGATCAAGGCATGAGAAAAGCCCGCGATTGAGGCGTACATGTGGTACGTTGATTGAGCGGGCTTTTCGAAATAACGCAGAGATTCGCTTTTGTCAACGGTCTGCGACCTAGAATCTGTGATGGGTAACCCTAAGGGGCAAGTTAAATTTATGCGTGATGGTGTTACCTACTTCACCCACATCATCCAGAGTAACATCTATTACCAGACACTTTAACCGCGCATAAATACGATAGGCATTATCCAGTTCCTCAGCTACCATTTCATCTAAAGAATCATGGTCTTCAGAAAGCTCGAAACTTCTCAGCCGTTCTTTACGCAATTCCATTAAGGTCTCCATATCAATTGTTAAGCCAACCATAGGAACCCTACCCTTCAATTCGAATAATTGTTCAGGTATTTCGGTATCTACCAGAATAGGATAATTGGCTACCTTAAGGCCCAGATTGGCCAGATGCATGGACAAGGGTGTCTTCGAGGTTCTGGGCATACCCAGTATTATTAAATCGGCATCCTTGAAAGTATCCAGGTTCTGTCCATTGTCATGCTCAATTGTAAATTCAATGGCCTGCATGCGGTTAAAATACTGATCATCCAGCTTATGGGTCAGACCTGATATATAAGCAGGTTTCATACCGGTCTTCTTTTCAATGATCTCAAATAGCGGTGCCATAAGATTTACAGCCATTACTCCCTTTTCACGGGCCTGCCGGTCAATATACTCAGATAACTCCGGCTTAACTACTGTATAGATAATAATAGCCGACTCATTTACTGCCTGTTCAATAATCTTCTCTACCTGTTCTTCCTTGGTCACCCGGGAGAAGCGGGTAATACTACGCTCAACTTTAAATTGTAAAACCGATGCAACCGCAATCTTTTCAGCAGTTTCGCCCACTGAATCAGATACAGCAAATATGTGTAGTTTATCAGCCATATAATCATCCCCCTCTTCTCTTCCTAAAATAACTGCAGGCATCCTGTCAATATTATATTTATTCTATAATTCAGCTGGTTTATCCTCTTTTTTTAAACTCCGCAGCTATTCGCGAGTGCTAATTCTAAATTCAGGTTTAATACAATGTTAAGATGCTAACTGCTGATTCATCCTCTTTATCATTTTCTTCAATGCCTTGCCACCATCATTATCAAAGGTAAACATTCCGAAACCATATAAGTTATCAAAACCCAGATCTCCTAAATCAACCGCATGATCATGCAGATATTCACGAACCTCTT
>JAQVWB010000250.1 GCA_028698695.1 Syntrophomonadaceae bacterium
GTGCTCTCAAGCGTGTCATGCTGAGATCTGGTTAGCTGAAGAGCCAATATTTCCGACTTCCAAAAGAAATCCTTCGTCGCCTGCAGCTCCTCAGGATGACATTTATGATACTTTTTCAGTGGTCTCGGGCCCGTCCCCCTGTCTTTATACTTTAAACTGCGCTAATTGCAGATTCAGTTCTCTTGCAGTTTCAGCCATCTGCGCAGCCGCCTCATTTATCTTCGCTGCTGCTTGGGCAGCAAATTCAGAACTTTTGGCGATTTCCTTACTTCCTGCAGCTGATTGCTGTATGGTTGCTGCTGATGACCCCAGTGCTCCATTAACCTCGTTTATAATAATACCAACCTTTTTCAGGTCAGTTATTACTTTGTTGGAAAGCTGCACTATAATATCACTATCATCACGATATTGTACTCCGATAGACTCAATATAATCATAATCAGGTAATATTTTATTATTAATAAACCGCAATACATCTTCGCTGTTTTTTGCCAAATAACCTACTGCCTGTTGTACTTGTTCCGTTAAACCCTGAATATTTTTTACTGACCCGGCGGACTCTTCAGCAAGTTTTCTTACTTCATCAGCTACTACTGCAAACCCTTTACCATGTTCCCCCGCTCTGGCAGCTTCTATGGCTGCATTTAATGCCAACAGATTAGTCTGATCTGCAATTGAGGCGATATTTTGAGCAAGATTGGATATTTCTTTCACAACTTTTACATCTTCAATAGCTTTTTCTATTTTTACCTGTATATCAGTATATAGGTCACCCGTTTCCTTTTTTGCTATTGTGGCAGTCGCTTGAACTTTCAGGGCTCTGTCTTCAATTTCTTTTGCCTTTCCTGCCTGCAATTCCATTTCCTGTTGAAGAACATTGAAAACCGCCTGCATCTCTTCTGCGGAAGCAGTAACTTCTTCAATTGAAACTGATACTTCTTCCATGCCGGCAGCAATTTGTTCCGTAGATGCAGAGACTTCCTGCATACTGGCCATAATATTTTGTCCGTCATCACACAGAATTCGACCGCTGGCTTCGTTTTCACCAGCAGATTTACGAACCTGAGTTATTGTTTCACTTAGAGCTAAAAATGCTTTTTCAATTCCACTTCCCAGCGTTCCAATTTCATCTTTGTTATCTAAAATATCCTTGGGAATTTGTTTTGTAAAATCAAGATTTTGTATATCGTTTATAGATATGAATAGTTTATTTAAGCGAGTAACAATCATATTTAAGAAATAATATCCGCATCCTAATGCAATTAATAACAATATAAATGAATAGAATACGAACATTCTTTGTGCTACGGCTTTTTCACCGGCAATTAATTCAGAACTTTTACCTACAAACCACATACCAATAATTTGATCATCTTTGTCTTTTAATGGCACATAAATGGTGTCACATTCAGTACCCACAACATTCGCCGTTCCTATGTACGGTTGCCCTTGCTTTAATACCGTTTCTATTACTCCCGGTGAAGCCTGAGTCCCTATTGCACGGGTTCCATCTTCCTTTTTTACCGTGGTAGTTATACGGGTATCATGCAGAAAAATAGTTACCAGGGAATCACTATTGTCGCCAATTTTATCTACTGCCACGGCATCATTATTTAATAAATGCCCTCCTTTATATAAATAATCCTCTTTCACCGACCATTCCCCCGGATATAAAACATCCAAATAGGCTAACCCCATTTTACTATCGGATTGTAATTTATTTTCTGTACTAATTGAAATCAGCTTATTGATGCTGGTAGTATTTAACAATAGATTGACGCCCATTACAATAGCAACGGTTACAAATATAAGGGTTAACAGTCGCCCCTTCAATCCAATTTCTTTAAACTTTTCGATATTAATAACCCCCTTCAGATAATTTTTATGCCCTATAAAGCCAAATAAGACGCTGGAAAGCAAACACCCCACATAATTTTTAAAACATTCAGTTAACTTCGTGCTTAAACTACCCGCCCAAGCTGGTAGTCAGCTTTCCTGTTTATACGATTCAAATATTTAAATTACTCACGGGTGTAAGAATGGAAGCAGCTGAAAAGATAGTAATTATATGCTATATTGTCTAATTCTTGGTGAAAACGTAAAATCCTTCTCTTTTCTAAAAAATCGAGAAGAATAATTGGAAGGATGTTATAGATAAACTAAAACCCTTTGCGGGGACAACTCTCGCTTTTTTAAAAACAAAATTACCTGGATTTAGGCGTTTCTTTTACCCTAACTGTCAAACACGGGAAGAATATTATATTTAATCCAGATACCATGACATTTAAATGGACCCCGGGTTACACCCAGTCCGGGTATTACACCAAGATTCATTTTGAAGCAAGTGACGGTAGCCTTACAGCCAGCCAGGATATTAACATTACTGTTCGTGATTTGAACCGGGCACCGGATGTATCGGGAGCTTATTCGTGTCCCGGCAAACTCTGGCCAGCTACATTGCTTCGCTATCCTATTGATGTTAAAGGGATAACTGATCCAGATGGAGATCCCGTTGAAATAAGGGTTACCAGCATTACCGCTGATGAACCAACTACTATAATAGGAGTCGGCAGTAACTGTATTCCTGATGCGACCGGGGTAGGTACCGGTTGTCCCACTCTGCGGGCGGAATTTGGTGTTCTGGGCAACGGCCGGGTTTACTGTGTTACCTTTGCAGCGAGAGATGGCGAGGGCGGAGTATCTGTCGGTGCAGTTAAAGTGTCTGTGCTTGTCTCTGCTTGTATTCCAGCCG
>JAQVWB010000045.1 GCA_028698695.1 Syntrophomonadaceae bacterium
GGTCAAATGATTTCCTCAGTGAAATTGCCGCCGGCGCACAAATTTCGGTAAAAGAATTATGTGATCAGGTTATCAACCAGGTATTTGAGCGTTTGGAAAAAGAAATTAAAGCCATGTTTCGGCAATGGGAAAATGAACCGGCTTATCGGGTTTGGGAAGTAGTAAACCGCAGCCCTTTCCGACTGGATCGCATTATTGGAATTGGTGCGGCAGCGGGGATTATTGTACCTCAACTGGCCAGACGTTTAGGCGTAGAAAGTGTTATACATGCATACTCGCCAGTAGCAAACGCTCTGGGGGCAGCCGTAGTTCGTCCTACCATGTCAGTTCAACTTCATATTGATACCCAACAGGGCATCTGTATAGTTCAACCGGGTGGGGAAGTTGAAAGCCCCGGCAACCTCAATAATATGCAAATGGAAGATGCCAGAAAACTGGCAGTTAAAATTTTGGCAGAACAAGCCGGACAGGCAGGTCTTCAGGAGTATGCCCAGGATTACAGCATACAAATGGAAGAGCAATTTAACCTGATCAGAAGCTACCATACATCCGGTAAAATATTTGATGTAGCCGTTCAAATCAGACCAGGATTTATTCATCAGTATAAGGGGGTGAAAATATGAAACCCACTGGAATCTTGTTTTTCCCCGCTTTTGACTGGGCTATAACGCCTACACATCCGGAGAGGGAAGAACGCTTATTATATACGCGCGATCAGCTGTTCGAGGAAGGGGTCATGGATCTTCCCCAGATAAGGGAATACCATCCGCGTTTGGCTGCACTGGCGGATATTGCCCGCGTACATTTTGTGGTGCCAACTATTGAAAGCCATATAACCGAGGCTCATCTCGTAGCCGCCGGTTCAACTCTGGTCATGGCTGATGCATATATGAACGGGGAAATAAATAATGCCTTTGCTATAATCAGACCCCCTGGACATCATGCTATGTCAGTAAGTCATGGGAATCGGGGTTTCTGCAATATTAACAATGAAGCCATTATGATAGAGTATATGCGTAAAAAATATAATATTAAACGCATAGCCATTATTGACACCGATGTTCATCACGGAGATGGTACGCAGGAAATTTACTACAATGACCCGGATGTATTATTTATCTCATTTCATCAGGACGGTCGCACCTTATTTCCCGGCAGTGGTTTCACCAGTGAATTGGGGGGACCGTTGGCCTGGGGGACTACCATAAACATACCGCTGTTGCCCCGGACTACTGATGAAGGAATTCTTTATGTTATTGATAACCTGGTCCTGCCAATTTTAAAGGAATTCAAACCTGACCTGATAGTAAACTCTGCCGGACAGGACAACCATTATACCGACCCGCTGGCTGATATGCGCTTTACTGCCCGTGGTTATGCAATTTTAAATGAAAAACTGACTCCGGATATTGCTGTATTGGAAGGCGGATATTCTGTAGAAACTGCCCTGCCTTATATCAATATGGCTATCATAATGGCTATGGCAGGTATTGATTACAGTAATCTGAAAGAACCGGATTATGATCCGGACCTGTTTATAGAATCGGCTAAAAATATGACGTACATAGAGCAGATAGTACAACAGCAATTGGCTGTTTTCAGACACCGACATGAAGTGATTGAGGAGAACCGGCGTACCGGCCCGGCCTACTTCAGTGAGTATAAGCGAATATTTTATGATACGGATTATATTGATGAAGAGCAAAAGGTCAGAATAGGCAATTGTCCGGTTTGCAGTGGGTTACGTCTTATAGATTCAACTGCACAACACCGGAATGGCAAACTGTATGATGTGTTCTGCATATCAATTGCGGCTAATGTTTGTTCGGAGTGTCATGAAAAGGGTGTCACAGCTTATGCCGATATGATTAAAAACGGAAAATATGATTTGGTTTATCTGCAGGACCGCATAGATGATAAATATTTATGTTATGATAGCAAAACTGATCAGGAGCAAAGTTATTAATGCCGATTAAACTCTTGCATGAACAGCTTATCAATAAAATTGCTGCCGGTGAAGTAATTGAACGACCTGCTTCAGTTGTAAAAGAATTACTGGATAATTCCATTGATGCCGGGGCAGAACAAATAATTATCAATATTGCCCAGGGCGGTACCACCCTTATTGAAGTAGAAGATAAGGGTCATGGTATTCGTGCGCAGGAATTGAAACTAGCCTTTGAGCGGCATGCTACCAGCAAGATTAGTGAGGAAAAAGATTTATTCCATATTTATACTATGGGATTCAGGGGGGAAGCCCTACCCAGTATAGCCTCAGTATCACAGTTGGAGATATTCAGCCATAATGCTGACGAGGATGCCGGGATTTATGCCGTTATTCACGGTGGCAAGTTTATGGATATACGGGAGCAGGCAATTCCTGTTGGGACTCGTATAATTATACGCGATCTGTTTTACAATGTACCCGCCCGCAAAAAATTTCTCAAATCCACTGTAACTGAAGCCAATGCCATTCATGACCTGGTTTGTCGCTATGCTGTTGCCAGACCGGATATTTCCTTTGTTTACAGCAATGAACGAAAAACCTATTTCAAAACTCCTGGTAACGGGAGTTTGAAAGATATACTGGTGTCACTGTATGGTCGGCAATATATTGACGGTCTGGTTGAAGTAGATTATGCGGGGGAGGATTATAGTGTCCGGGGTTTAATCTCAACTCCGGCTATAAAGCGTCTGAATCGTAAAAACCAGTTTTATTTTGTTAATAATCGACCTGTAAAAAGTCCCATGTTATATAAGGCAGTAGATACTGCTTATCGTGGGTTGTTAATATCACGGGAATACCCGATAGTAGCTTTATCTATTAAAGTACGTGCTGATTTGGTGGATGTCAATGTCCATCCTCAGAAGACGGAAGTTAGATTTGCTGATGAAAGACAGGTATTTACGCTTGTAGAATCAGTTTTGCGCAAACGATTAAATAATTTGGATAACAACTGGATTAGTTATGTTTATAAGTCCGACCTGATTTTGCCTGCAACTGACGACAGTATTTTAACGGGGAGCAATAAATCTGAAGAACCCATGACATCCTACAGCACACTGCCCCGCACTGAGGAGTTCCAACCACAGCCTAATAGTACAGAAAGTATTGAATTGATAGGAACAGCAGATATCGAGCAGCAGATTAAGATGTTAGGACAAATCATGGATTCATATATTCTGATTGAAATGGACGGGGAATTGTGGATTATTGATCAGCATGCTGCCCATGAACGCATTCTGTATGAACGTTATAAAGACAGCCAATCCAGACAGGAGCATATTCATAGTCTGGTAATCCCGCTTGCATTGCAGTTTTCTACAGAACAAATGGAAATGATCAGCTATAATCAAGCCTGGTTTCATGAGCAGGGTTTTGAGCTGGAAGCTATTGGACGTAATGATATTTTACTCCGGGCAGCACCATTTCCAGCATTAGGCAATGAATTTGAGGTAATAATAGAACTGTTGGAAATATTGAAAAACTCCGGTCGTCCGGATATATATCGTGAAATGATAATCAGAATGGCTTGCCGGAAAGCAATAAAATTTGGTGATCGTTTAACGATGGATGAAGCCAGGTCTATTTTGATGGAACTGGTTAAACTGGATGACTTCAAGCATTGCCCCCACGGTCGTCCTACCATGGTCAAGCTGACCAGCGGGGAATTGGAGCGCATGTTTAAAAGAACTGGTGCGTGAGGGTTGAGTGTGAGGCGTGATTGGCACCTAACTTGACCTGCTACATTAATTGCGAAGCCCTATGGGCGGAGCATCCGTGTCCCTGAAAGGGGACTGTAACTGACTGCACCTGACATTTTCCAGTGTCATCCTGAGCGTAGCGAAGGATCTCTTGAGAAGCGGAACTTTAATCGAGGAATTAATATGAAAATAATTGCAACTACATCTTTATCAGATTATATAGATGATAATTTTTATGCCTTCCTGGCAGAGAGCGGATTGCAATACATACCGAGGCAAAACCGCAGCTTGCCGCTATTGCAAAGTGAATATCAGTCGGAAGGAATCGTTGTCTGGTATAAAGGTGGACCAGTTTTATTTATTGGTGAACAGAAATTCTTTTTTCATCCCAATATGGCCAAAAACAGGATATCTCTGTACCGTAAATCAGGAATTACTGACCCCTTGGTAACTGCCTGTGAAATAAAACCAGGGGACCGGTTTCTGGATTGCACATTAGGTTTAGGAGCAGACTCAATAGTTGCTGCATATTTTACGCAGGGCAGCAGGGTAACGGGACTGGAATCATCTCCAATTATGGCTGCTATAGTTGAATGGGGCATGAAATTATATCAACATGAATCCCCGTGGTTAATTAATGCGATACAACAAATTGAAGTTGTAAAATGCGACCATTATTCTTATCTTTCCAACCTTGGCGATAAATTTTATGATATTGTTTATTTTGACCCTATGTTCCGTAAACCCCTGCTTAAAAGTCAGGCTCTGTCGCCATTAAGAATATTGGCCAATCATGAGCCTGTTACGCAGGAATCATTGCAGCAGGCTTGTCGGGTAGCCAGAAAGCGGGTAGTAATAAAAGAACAGACTTCCAGCGGGGAGTTTGAACGACTGGGTATTAAAAAAATAGTGGGCAGTAGTAATAATAAAATAAATTTTGGAATTATTGACTGTACTGAATAACTGACAAACACCATAGTATTGGAGTAATATCATGCAAAAACTGGCGGCTATTGTTGGACCAACAGCGGCAGGAAAAACCAGAATAGCTATTGAGGTAGCCAAAAGAATTAATGCCCGGATAATTTCCTGCGACTCAATGCAGGTTTATCGCGGTATGGATATCGGAACTGCTAAAGCCGGTCTGCAGGAACGTGAATTAATTCCTCATTATATGGTTGACATTGTTGAAGCCAATGAAGAGTTTAGTGTGGCGGATTATCAGAATCAGGTTAAGAGTATTATTGAGCGTCTTAATAAAGAGAATACTATCCCTTTATTGGTTGGCGGTACCGGATTATACTATCAGGCAGTTGTAGACAATTATCATTTCTTTCCCCTGCAGTCCCGAAATGAAGTGAGGGAGAAATGGAAAGATATCGTCAACAACAACGGCTTGCAGTTTGCTTATGAAGCTCTGGGAAGGATTGATCCGGATTATGCTGAAAAAATCAGTCCCCAGGATGAAAAACGTATTATTCGAGCTATGGAAGTATACGAATTAACCGGTAAACCTTTTTCACAGCAACAAAGCCGGGACAGTGGAACTTATAATTTAGCAGTTGCAGGACTATACTTAGATAGGGAGGTTCTCTACCAGCGTATAAATTCAAGGGTGGATGAAATGATATGCCAGGGTTTAATTGATGAAGTAATTGCTCTTAAAAAAAAACCGGGAGAGTTATCATCAACTGCCAGGCATGCATTAGGTTATAAGCAGGTATTAAACTATCTGGACGGGGTGATAGATAGGGAAGATATGATAGCTGAGATTAAACAGGAGACCAGAAGATATGCTAAGAGGCAGTATACCTGGTTCAAACGTGATGAGCGAATACGATGGTTTAATGTTATGGAATACAGTGAGGAAGAGCTGGGTCAAAATATTTGTTCCTATATTGAAGGACAATTTAATACTCTGTAGAAACAATATAGTGATTGGTTGCGAAAAAGAATGGGGGGTTAATACCTGAAATGAGTAAACCACAAATGAATTTACAGGATTCGTTTCTTAATCAAGTGAGAAAGGAAAAGATACCGGTTACAATATTCCTGGTTAACGGTTTTCAAATAAAGGGACTGGTCAGAGGCTTTGATAATTTTACCGTGATAGTAGAACTGGAACAAAAACAACAATTAGTTTATAAACACGCCATATCAACAGTTGCACCAGTTAAACCTATCGGTATGTTAAACCTGGAAGCAAAAAGTGACGATGAATAACCCGGTTAACCGGGTTATTTGCTTTACCGGACAGTATCACCACTTTGGTCTGTTTATCATATAATAACTCAGACCTTTAAGGAGTGGTGAAATGATGGAGATATCAATGAGGTTTCCCGATACTGGAACCAGTTCTGCAGTTGCCCCAATCGCCAATATCACCAATACATTTCCACAATCCGATTGTTTTAAGGATTTAGAGTGTTTAATTGGTCTCAAAGAGATTAAAAGGACTTTAGCAGAAATAACGGCCTTCTCTTTGGTGCAATCAAAACGAACTGCACTGCAGTTGAAAGCTTGCCCCAATGTTTTGCATATGGTGTTTAAGGGCAATCCAGGTACAGGGAAAACAACCGTGGCCAGAATATTGGGGAAAATGTTTGCTGAGATAGGCGTTCTTGGTCGTGGTCATCTGGTAGAAGTGGAACGGGCGGATTTAGTGGGGGAATATATTGGTCATACCGCGCAAAAGACTCGGGAGATTTTGAAAAAAGCCCAGGGAGGAATATTGTTTATTGATGAAGCCTATACTTTAGCCCAAGGCGGAGATAAGGACTTTGGACGAGAAGCCATAGGAACCATGGTTAAAACGATGGAAGATGAACGTAATAATCTTATTATCATATTAGCTGGTTATTCATTGGAAATGGGCAGGTTTTTACAGTCTAATCCCGGTCTTCGTTCCCGTTTCCCTATTCATATAGATTTTCCTGATTATGATGCCGCAGATTTACTGCAAATAGCTTTACTGATGTATCAGGAACGGGATTATGAACTGACTAATCGGGCCAGATGGAAGCTTAATAATTATCTGAATGAATTCTGTCGGACTCGTCATCCGCATAGCGGCAATGCCCGCTATATGAGAAATCTGGTTGAGAAGTCCATACGTTTACAGGCGTTACGCATTGTGGATCGTGATAATCTGCGCCGCAAGGATTTAATTACTATTAATGAAAATGATCTCCCGTTACCTGAGCAAATAACAAGATAATTTAATAAAGGATGATGTAATTTTGACCGGTGTAAATACTATAAAGCAAGCAGAACAACTGTTAAGTCCTGTATTTACGAAATATGAGGAGACAGCCTATTATAATCAGGTTAAAGTATTACAGGCCTTTCAAAAATATAGAGTAAGGGACACCCATTTTAATGCTTCCAGCGGATATGGTTATGGAGATATAAGCCGGGATACTCTGGAAGAGATTTATGCTGAAATATTTAAGGCCGAAGATGCCATGGTCCGTTCACAAATAGTATCAGGAACCCATGCTATTTCAGCCTGTTTATTTGGTCTGCTGAGACCGGGAGATCAGCTGATTTCTGTAACTGGTGCTCCATATGATACCCTGGGGCGCGTTATTGGTATAAAAGAAAGTCTGACCGGTACCCTGACTGAAAGAGGGATTATTTATAGCGAGGTACCTTTGGACAAACAGGGACTTCCGCAATTACAGGAAATAGCGTCAGCCATAAATGAAAATACCCGTATGGTATTAATACAACGTTCACGCGGATACAGTTTAAGACCTGCTGTATCACTTGATACTATTGAGAAGATTGTTAAAACGGTTAAAGATAAAAATGCCCAAACCATAGTTATGGTTGATAATTGTTATGGAGAATTTACTGCTGAAACCGAACCTATTGAACACGGGGCTGATATCATTGCCGGTTCCCTGATTAAAAACCCCGGTGGGGGATTAGCCTTATCGGGCGGATATATTGCCGGCAAGCATGAACTGGTAAAACAGATATCCTATTATCTTACCGCCCCCGGGTTAGGAAAAGAGCTGGGTGCCAGCGGCGGAGATAACCGGCGTTTATATCAGGGAATATTTTTAGCTCCTCATGTAGTCTTGCAGGCTTTGAAGGGCGCAGCTTTATTAGCCGCCATATTTTCACAGTATGATTATGAAGTTTTACCGGGCCCATTTGATGAACGCTCAGATATTGTACAGACCATATTGTTGAATAACGAAGAAGAAGTAAGGGAATTCTGTCAGGTTATCCAAAATTCATCACCGGTAGATAGCGATATTTTCCTGGAATTCGGTGATATGCCCGGTTATAGTGATAAAATAATAATGGCAGCCGGAACTTTTATTCAGGGCTCGTCAATTGAATTATCCTGTGATGCACCCTTAAGAGCTCCCTATGCGGTATATATTCAGGGTGGGTTGACTTATGAACATATTCGTTATACAGCTGATAGATTGGTTGCCCGATTAAATTTATCAGGCAGATGAAGGGGGAACAGTTATGAATGATGTGGTATTAATTATTACGATTCTGGTTATTATACTGGGAATTGCAGGTACCATACTACCCATGATACCAGGTATACCGTTAGTGTTCCTGGCCATATTGGTTTATGGCTGGATGGAGGGCTTTAAGCTTATTACCGGAAATTATCTATTAATTATTGGCATACTTACTTTATTATCAATAGCTTTCAGTTATCTTTCCGCTGTGCTGGGCGCCAGGTATTTTGGATCCGGGCGTCTGGGATTATGGGGAGCCTTAATAGGAACTTTTGCCGGATTATTGTTGTTTCCACCGATTGGATTATTAATTGGACCATTTGCAGGTGCTTTTATTGGCGAATATATAAGTGTGCAGGACACTGAAAAGGCGATAAAGGCAGCTTTTGGTTCATTACTGGGGCTTTTTACCGGAGTGGTATTTAATCTGGCTATCGGAATATATATGCTGGTTACATTCTTAATGAATGTATACTAATTGCCAGCAGACGAGAAGTATGTTTTAATCAAGTAAGTTTGATTTTTGGAGGTATACCGGTGGACAAAGAATTTATACTTAAAAAAGCTGCTGAGGAGAATGTACAGTTTATCAGACTGCAATTTACTGATATTTTGGGAGTGTTAAAAAATATCTCTATAACCTTAGACCAATTGGAAAAGGCACTGGATGGAGAGCTGATGTTTGATGGTTCTTCTATCGAGGGTTTTGTACGTATTGAAGAGTCTGATATGTATCTGAAACCTGATCCAAATACTTTTTTAATCCTGCCCTGGCAAAGTCAAACTTCTGATGCAAAAACTGCCCGGTTAATATGTGACATATACAATCCCTCTGATGAACCATTTGAGGGATCCCCGCGATATGTATTGCAAAAAGCTTTACAGGAAGCCGAAGAGATGGGATACAAGATGTATGTTGGCCCCGAACCGGAATTTTTCCTGTTCCATCTGGATGAGAATGGTTTGCCTACTTTGGTAACTCATGATAAAGCCGGTTATTTCGATTTACCGCCGGTAGATAAAGGTGAGGAAGCCCGTCGGGATATGGTAGAGACTCTTCAAAAGATGGGTTTTGAGATTGAAGCTTCCCATCATGAAGTAGCACCTGGTCAGCATGAGATAGATTTTAAGTACAAAGATGCGCTTACTACTGCTGACAGTATTGTAACTTTTCGTATAGCAGTAAGAACGGTAGCGCAGAAACATGGACTGCATGCCACTTTTATGCCCAAGCCTATTTATGGGGTGGCTGGTTCAGGGATGCATCTTCATGTATCACTTTTCAAAGACGAGGCCAATGTTTTTTATGGTGAAATGGCCGAAGATGGACTGAGTACAGTCTGCCGCAGCTTTATTGCCGGAGTACTTAAACATGCCAGAGCTATATCAGCTATAACCAGCCCGACTGTTAATTCATACAAGCGATTGGTACCTGGTTATGAAGCACCGGTTTACTTGGCCTGGTCTTATCGAAATCGCAGTCCTTTGATTAGAATACCTGCCCGGCGGGGAATAGGTACACGTATCGAAATGCGCAGTCCGGACCCCACCTGTAATCCCTATCTGGGATTAGCAGTAATTCTAAAGGCTGGGTTGCAGGGAATCAGAGAGGGCTTGCAGCCACCGGAACCAGTAGAGAAGAATATTTATGAAATGGATTTGGCCACACGCAAAATGAATGGTATTGAATCCCTGCCGGAAAATCTTTACGAAGCCATCGATGAGCTCAATAAAGACAAGCTGATTCAGGAGGCTCTTGGTGAGCATGTGTATTCACGTTTTGTTATGGCCAAGATAAAGGAATGGGAGAATTATAGTTCCCGCGTCTATGACTGGGAGATTAATGAATACCTGGCAAAATTCTAAACAAAAGCAAAGAGTGTCTTGAAGCATCATGAGGGAAGCTGCAAACCGGGCAGAGTTTGTGTATATTGTTACTTGAAAGCAACACACAAAGGACAGGGCTATGAGTAATCGTAGAACCAAGAAAATATTTAAACAGGTTCGTGATGCCAACCTTAAATATAACCTGGTCGAAAATGGGGATAGAATAGTTGCAGCCATGTCAGGCGGAAAAGACAGTTATATAATGCTGTATTCATTGACTATGCTGCAAAAATTTACTCCGTTAATGTTTGATATCGTACCGGTGAATATAGACTTGGGATGGCAGAATGATACTGAACCCATGCGAAAATTCTGTGAAAGTCTGGGCCTGACTTTACATATAGAGTCAACTAATATTGGTCAGGTAGTTTTTGATTGTCGTGAAGAAAAAAACCCCTGTGCTTTATGTGCCAATCTTCGCCGCGGAGCTATTAACCGGGTAGCGAAAGAATTGAATTGTAACAAGGTTGCTCTGGGTCATCACCTGGATGATGTCGTGCATACCCTTTTTCTTTCCATAATTTTTGAAGGTCGTCATAATGTATTTAAACCAAAAACCTATTTGGACAGAATGGACATTACTTTTATCAGACCTCTGATATATGTGGAAGAAAGAGATATTGAACTCTTAACTGCCTCTTTAAACCTCATTCCGGTTATCAATCGCTGTCCGGCCGATGGACAAACTCGTCGTACTGATATGAAAGTCTTATTGGATAATATTGAAATAGATTATCCCGGTGCACGCAAACAATTTCTATGCAGTCTGGAAAACATAGGTCCAGACTCATTCTGGCAAAATTAATCGAACGTTTGTTTTTGCGTTGGGAAGGTGTTATAATCAGCTTATAAAATCAGGAGGTGTAATTATGAGTAATTCAAAACCTCTTAACGACAGGCAACAAGCCATACTTGATTACATTAAACAACGGATAAAAGCTGATGGATATCCACCCTCAGTTAGAGAAATCGGTGCTGCGGTAGGACTTAA
>JAQVWB010000046.1 GCA_028698695.1 Syntrophomonadaceae bacterium
AGGTAGTTTCACCTATAACCAAATCTGAAAAATGGAAAAACGGGCAGGTATCTCCCGCTGCAAATCCATAGGAAGATTTTATCAAAGGGCATAAATTCCGCGGCAAAGTTTCTTCGGCCAAGGCAATAGGTGCTTCACTGGTTCCGCATAAACCAACCGGTATAGCACCCGCAGCCAGAATTAATTCCTGTGGACAATAGGTGCAGTAAATCCCCACTACTTTCTGACCCTGCTCCTTGCCCTCCTTTATTCTCATCACATTCACCTGTCTGATCTTAGCAAAATCTTCAACGGTATGATTGGACACAAGCCCCTCTCCTCTCCAATAAACTATCCTCAGTATATCATGCTATAAATTATATTATAAATGAAAATTAGTTATAGTTCTCCGCTATGCCCTTACTGATAACCTGTCTGCTCAAGGCCAGGGTTTAATAAATTTCTTAAGGTAATACAATTTTTATAAGGGGGGGTAAAACAACACAGATAGCAGCTGAATTCGTAATCAGCTGCTATCTGCTTTTTTGTACGTATGGGAACAATATTATACGGGCACTTTTGGATATTGTTACCTCTGGTTATATATCATCACGCATTTGTATGGACATTTAATCAAGAATTTATATTTAATTAGGGTTTAAATATCCTCGCTCAATCACCAATTCATTCATCTTCGTTTTCTTCAATTGTTAACATTGGACCAGTATCACTATCTGGCCCAATAGACCTCATATCTACACCATTTAAATATCCATGTACAATTCGCCATTTATTTTTATTATAACCTTTGCCGGTAATATGATTGATCGATCTGAATTGGCATTCTGAAACATCAACTATTGGAGTATTATCGTCCGGTTCAATACCAGCCAGTATTATAGGCAAAGTAATTGATAATTCAGCAGATGGTAATTCTCTTCTGGTTCTTTCAAACTGGACAACATTTGAATCAATTCTTCGTGCAAGTGATGCATTAGGAATTACACAAAGCCCTAAATTAATCATACTTTGAGAATAAGCAGTTTGAAATTTAAAAATATCTGAATACCACCTGGCAGCATTTCCAAATTGCACTTCGACCTGGATAGTCAAATCATCAAATGTTTTTCGAAAATCTGCCTTTAAAGCTGAGTTACTTATATCCGTTGCCAAGGGATGATACTCCCATCCTAAATCTACAGATAATCTGCGATCAAAATATGTATTCATAACTTGCTGAACTACGTCAAGTTTCGGGTTTCTCTTTGATTTTCCCGGATAAATAAAAAGTGGTGTATTAGAAATAACATCAATTATTTCATTCCACCCATTTTCATATTTACTATGTTGTAAAATCTCCTGAGCAAACCTATAACTATATATCTCTATTCTCATTGTCCACCTCCAGGCAAAGCGGGATCATAAATCGGTCTATCCATCGGTCGGGTTTTTAATGTTCCTTCCCAGTATTGGGAAACTCTATCCCAGGCTATTTCAATATATTCGGAGACATTATCACAACCGCATCCATTACGATTATTCTTTATAGCTGCAATTACTGTACTTCCAACCCCTAAATAAGGGTCTAATACCGTATCGCCTTCGTTGGTCAATGCCAAAACCAATCTTTCAACTAATTCAACTGGAAATTGGCAAGGATGGATAGTTTTTTCACAATGATTCGCTTTTACATTGGGAATAATCCAAACATCTCCAGGGTTTTTTCCCAACGGATTACATGAATACTGCCCTTTTCTCGGCCCTTTAAAATATTTTTTTCCCGGATATTTAGAAGGAACCCTTACTGCATCCAAATTGAATGTGTAATCGGAAGATTTTGTAAACCACATTATTGTCTCATATCTTCCTGAAAAACGATATTGGCAATGTAACCCATGTTCAAAATGCCAAATAATTCTATTTCGCATGATAAGATTATTTTTTTTAAAAAGAGGATACAAAACAGCATCTAATGGGATAACCTCTTTGTCCAAACCAATATGATTACCCACCTGCCAACATAAACTGCCATTGGGATGAAGTACTCTGACGCATTCTTTAATAATGGCTGCCTGATCAGCAATATAATTCTCCAGCGATGCCCTCTTTTCATATTTTTTACCAATATTATATGGTGGTGATGTGACAATTAAATGAATAGATTCATCAGGTATCTTATGTAAGTAATCCAGATTATCCATTACTGACATATCAACAGTATAATCTGCGTCAAGTTTAAATAATGTATTAGCTAATTTATTCATACACGCCTCCAAACATTTGTTCTGAAAACATTATAGCACCCCCGGAACAAATGTTTCTATTTATTTTTTTTTGAACGAAAAAGTATGTATTTAAAAATTTTCCATAATGACTTTAACGGATTATCTTCTATATATTTTAGTAAAACTCCTTTTAACAATATCAGTTGGGTAACTGGCTCATAATTATCCCCTTATGGAAAAGGCAACACAGCGCTCAACTTTAAGTTTGCAGCCGAGGATGATATAGTGGATAGAGGAACAATCAGGAGGGGAAGTTCTATGGCAACTGATGTTGAAAGATTGGCCAGTTTGATAAAAAGCTCTCAACAAACCATCGTCGTTACCGGTGCGGGAATTAGTACCGAAGCAGGCATACCGGATTTTCGCGGTGAGAATGGCATTTATCGGCAACTGGGTGAAGATCGGGTTATGCGCATAATTAACATTGATTTTTTTAACCGTCATCCGGAAGAGTTTTATGCCTTCTATCGTCAATATTTTGATTTTCCACCGGTGGAACCCAGTCAGGCCCATTACCGGCTGGCTGAAATGGAAGCCAGCGGTCTGGTTAATGGAATAGTAACGCAAAACATAGATAACCTGCATCAATTGGCCGGCAGCAAGAAAGTGGTCCCCGTCCACGGAACGGCCAACGTTTTTATATGTCAGAATAGTAAATGCCGAAAAGAATACCCTGATGACTATGTTAAGGAATATGCTGAGGTGGTTCCACGCTGCCAGGAATGTAATGGAGTGCTAAAACCTGATGTGGTGCTTTTTGGAGAAAATATTAAAAATTATATGGATGCCCGGGAAATGATTCTGAACGCCAAATTACTAATCGTGATTGGTTCATCTCTGACCGTATATCCACTGGCTGGATTTGTGCGTGAGTTCAGTACTTTTTATCAGGATCTGGTCATTATCAATAAAGGGCCTACTGCCATGGATCATGCCGCCTTGCTTAAAATAGATACCGGCAGCACCGGGCAATTATTAACTGAAGTTTGCCGGCAACTTAAATAGTATTATTGTTGATTTGGCTGTAAACGCTGTAATTTTAATAATATCTGTTCCCGGTCCAAACCCTCCAACTGCAGCTCCATAGCCTTATCCAGTAATATTTTAAATTTTTTGCCTGGTGCTAAACCCAACTCCACCAGGTCCCTTCCCTGTATCAAAGGTTCCAATTGGTCGCCTGGTTTTAAACCTGATTGAAGCATACGAGCTACCAACCAATCATAAATGGGAGCAAAATCTTCTGCCTGGCGTCCGGCTCCGCTGCGCCCCATAAAGTCAACCCGGGCCAATAATAACAACTCCTCTGTATCTACACGGTTTGCCAGCCGGACAATAGCTTTGTTGCTTACTCGCTCCCGATCTTTATATAACAGGACCGGGTGCATATGCTCGCGTACTAAAACCCTGACCGCTTCAATCAGACTATTGCCGGCTTTCAGTTCTTGAAGAAATTGACCGGCCATAGTTGCCCCAACTACATCATGGCTGTACGCAGTTATCTTTTCCCCCTGACGACGGGAGACTCGTGGTTTTCCGATATCATGAAGCAAGGCTGCCCACATGAGTGCTTCCGGATTTTTGGATTGGTATTTGATTTTAGCGGCTTCATCAACCACCAGCAAAGTATGCTCCCATACATCACCTTCAGGATGAGTAGCTTCAGTTTGAGCGCAATTAATCAACTCTGCCAGTTCAGGATGGCGGCGCTTAAGTATTTCGGTAGCAACCAAATACCTCAGGCCAATCGACGGTTGGGAAGAAAATAGCAGTAATTTGCGTAGTTCAGCATAGATACGTTCCGGAGCAATGGACATTATATCTGCCGCCAGAATTTGCTGTACTGTAGATGTATGCAGATCAAATCTGAATCGGGCAGCAAGTTGTACTGCCCGATAAGCACGCAAGGGGTCAGCAGTTATCGAGGTATTATTCACCGGGCGTATTATTCCCTGACGAATATCGCTCAACCCACCCACAGGATCTAATAATTCCCTGGTCAAAACATCCTGCATCATGGCATTAATGGTAAAATCACGACGCTCTGCTGCGGCCGGGAAATCATAAACGGGATTAAGTGAAAAATCCAACTGGTGAAAACCTCTCACTTTATATATAGGAAACGATTTGCCTACTTTGCTCACTGCACCAAAGCGCGACAGTATATGCAATAATTGTTCGTCCTGCAGACCAAATACCTCAATATCTATATCCGCCTCTTTTTCCATCAATACGGTTTGAGTCAGATACAGATCACGAACATAACCACCCACATAGAACATTCGCCCACCGCATGCAATTATTTCAGCTGCTATGGCAGTTAACATTCAATCCCTCCAGACCATGTCAGCGACTCGTAATTATGGTTTAGCCTGAAGTACCACCGGTATGGTAATCTGTTTACCATCACGCAATAGCATTAAAGTAATTTTTTCTCCGGCTTTCTTACTGGCTATGGCGTTCTGAACTTCAATTGCTGTCTGAACAGCCTCCCCTTCAATGGCCTGAACAATATCAAACTGTTTAATCCCTGCCCGGGCAGCTGCCGTTCCATCCAACACTTCAACTACGATAACACCGCGGGTTTTATCAGGTAAATTCAGCTCATCACGAACAGTTTGATTCACTGCAGTCATCTGTATACCCAGAAATGGTTTAACAATTTTTTTACCGCTCCTTAATTCATCCAGTACATCCCTTGCCGTATTAATGGGAATAGCAAATCCAATTCCCTGGGCCTGAGCATTGACAGCCGTATTAATTCCAATTACCTGACCCTTCGAGTTTAATAACGGCCCGCCGCTGTTGCCAGGGTTAATTGCCGCATCAGTCTGAATCAAATTCCGGTAGTCACGGTCCTCTATACTAATCGGTCTGCCTTTGGCAGAGATCACTCCTACTGTTACCGTATGGTCCAAACCAAATGGTTGTCCAATGGCTATTACCATTTCTCCCGCTCTCATAACATCAGAATTACCCAGGGGCAGAGTCGGGTATCCGCTGCCTTCAATTTTAAGTACGGCCAAATCCAGATCATAGTCCTGACCTACTACTTTTGCCGGTATTTCGTCGTTCTCGCCATTTAGCTGAACGGTTACCTTGTCGGCCTGATTTATTACGTGCTGATTGGTGACAATGTAACCATCGGAGGAAATGATAAACCCGGTACCAATACCAGTATCATAACGTTGATCAGGTCGCACTTCAAACTGATCGCCAAAGAATTCGCGGAAAAAAGGGTCATTGAAAAAGGGGTTGTTGGGTACCGAATTAACTTTAATCTGTGACTGAATATTTACAATAGCAGGGCTGGATTTCTCAGTAATATCTGCAACACTCATCGTTGCGCCAATACTTGGCAACAAGACCGCAGTTTTATTATCGATTTTAGCCGTCGATTCACTGTTACGGCTGCTGTTTTCCGCCAATGAAGAATTCTCATTCAGATATACAAAAAAAGCTCCCCCCAGCAAAAAAGCTATTACAAAAACAACTATCATTTTGCCCCAATTTTTTTGTTGCACGAATTAACATCTCCTTTCCATTAATGTCGTGGTTTAAAATATTATTATCTTTAAAAATATAACATGCAGCTCAATAAAACAATCTTTGCGTCTTTTCATTTTTCCCTGCCGATTACGATTTTACCATAGTTATATTAAAAATTTCTTAAAAGCTTTCATTACATTAAAAAAAGGGGGCATCCTCTTGCGAATACTCCCCTTAAGGAAAAAATTCCCCATCCATCCATCTATACTAATACCCTATGAATCAGCAGACACCGCCTGAGGTGAACTGCCTGATTTAATAAAAGGTGCTCCTAACGGCAATATTACCCGACCAAATTTATTATTCAGGATTATACCTGCGGAGGTATATATTCCAAGTATTCCGCCTAACAAGGCCAGATATCCGGCTACAGCTGCCCATTCTGCTCCCAAATACCCCAAATCTTTAAAGGCTATAATCCATAATGCCGGTACCAGGGATGCTACAACCAAACTGAGACTTCTGGCTCCGGCAAAATAAGCTGGCAGCCAAAGCGTAATGGCGGCGGATATCGCCATCCACGCCCATCCACTAATTCTTGCATCAATTGCAATGCCATTATGACCTGCCCAGAATTTTACCAGCATCTCACATCCGGTAACCAACATGAAATAGGCAGAGAAAAATGTAAATACATTTCCCCCCAACAGATTACCCTCTTTTAATTCCAATAAAGCAGTTATAATCTGGATTACAAAACCACCAATCAGCCATACCCCCATAATAACTATAGCTGAATGATCAACTTTACCGGTCAATAAAGCAAAGAAGCAAAAACATGCCACTGCCAAAGCTACCAGACCTGCCGGACCTGCGCCTACCCAGTTCCCGTGTGAAGACATCCAATGAAACCCTCCCTTCATCACCTAACCAACCAGACCAGCTGCACATTATTATCTTCTTATCACCTCCCCGACTAAGTTAATTTGTTTTTTGCAACATAAATATATACATGCAAGCTATATGCCAATGGTAATAACCATCTTAAAATTGCATCAACTCTTAAATAACGGTCCTGCAGGCAGCATCAATTATTGCTGTTCATTTGCAGCAATGCATCAGTAACATGCAATGTTGCAGAGAGATTGATGGAGACTGCGCGACACATCACACAAAAAACCCTTGATGAGCTCTTATATAGCACTTAGAATAGAAACCATATTAACGCATTGTAATCCGGAGAAGGGATGGAAATGGGAATGACATTGGGGTTCCTGTTTATAACCGCATTTGGGGTGGGATTATCCGGTGCCATGATGCCTGGACCGTTACTCACCGCCACTATTGTATCTACTGCCAGACGTGGTTTTATGGCCGGGCCGTTAATTGTTCTCGGTCATGCTCTGTTAGAACTTGCTCTGCTGATAGCTTTACTGGCAGGTTTTTCAACCATCCTGCTGCTACCCCGGGTAGGTCAGACCGTAGCCGTAGTGGGTGGTTCTTTTCTGCTTTATCTGAGTTTCTGTATGATAAAGGACATCCTCAAAGGAAAACTGACTTTACCTGATAATCAACTTGATCAGGTTTCTTCTACCCCACTTATGCATCCGATAGTTACAGGAATACTGATCTCAGTATCAAATCCCTATTGGATTATTTGGTGGGCAACTATTGGCCTGAGTTATCTCACTATTGCCTGGAAAAGTGGTACCAGCGGAATAGTATCCTTTTATAGCGGCCATATTTTAGCTGACCTGTTTTGGTACAGCTTAATAGCCTTTATAATCAGTACCGGAAGCCGCTGGTTAAAACCAGTAATATACCGTTTAATCTTGATGCTCTGTGCAGTTTTTTTACTGGGCCTGGGTGTATATTTTATTTACAGCGGTTTGCTCAGTATTTAAAAACTGCCCATAGATTGGAGCACTGAGAGGAAGCATAAGATTTTACCTGACAGGAATATTTGTAATTATCTCAACTGTATCTTCAACTTCTACCCATCCCGGGCTCAACACCCGTGCAAACACTCCTTCTATCGGCATTACACAGGTGCCGGTTTTTTGTTTTATAGCGCAGCCCTTATTATGACACTCCTTGCCAATTTGCGTTATTTCCAGAAGTGCTTCACCTGCTTTTAACTGGGTACCAATAGGTAATGAGGCCACTTCTATACCATCTATGGTCAGGTTTTCTGCAAAATCACCATAACCGACCTCAGCTCCCAGAGCATGCATTTTTTTAAAACTTGACCAGGACAAGAGGCTAATCTGCCGGTGCCAGGATCCACTATGTGCATCTTCGCTTATCCCCAGTTCTTCTTCCATATATGCCCGCCCTACATTATGCTTTTTCTCTCCCTTTTTCTCCGAAATATTAACTGCCATCACTTTTCCCTGCATATCAGACATTGTTGCCAACCTCCTGTTATTGACCAGCTTCTTTTATAATCTGCTGTAATTCATCTTTTTTAGGCAGACGGCCAGCCAATTTCACCTGACCGTCAATTACCAGCGCCGGTGTAATCATCACCTTGTAGGAAAGTATTTTTTTAATATCTTCAACCTTGGAAACATCCGCCGCCAAATCAAGTTCGGTCAAAGCATTGTAAACATCCTTCTCCAACTGCTTGCACTTGGCACATCCGGTACCTAATACTTCAATTTTCATTACCGTTACCTCCTGTTTATTTAAATTTACTGCTAGTCTATCCAATTAAAAACTGCTATTCCCCCATACCCATCCAGTAAAAGTGGCCATTACTACTACCAACACAAAATACACCGCTGTGCGTCTGAAACCCATTATCCGGTTTATTACCAACAGATTGGGGATACTGACTGCCGGTCCGGCCAGCAAAAGAGCCAACGCCGGTCCCTTATTCATGCCCAAATCCATTAAACCTTTAACAATAGGCACTTCAGTAAGAGTAGAAAAATAAAACAGTGCTCCTACCAGAGATGCTACAAAATTTGCTCCCAGGCTATTATCACCTACATAACGGGCAATCCATTCCGGTGGCAAAACGGCAGTTATCATTCCCACTGCCAAGACTCCAATTAATAAAGTGGGCACCACTAATTTAACCAAACTCCAGGTTTCCTGCATCCACAGAGAAAATTCTCCTTTTTCAAAATAATGATGTACCATTATGGCCAATGAATTTATTAAGCCGATATCGATAGCAATTTTAAATCCGGGAGTTAATTTACTGGTACTGACAATTAAAATTGCCACCATAACCGCAAAGAAAATTGCGAGGAAATAACCTGATTTTTCACTGGTTTCTTCCGGCAGCTCATCAATTTCGGTTAATCGCTTGTTTTCGTCCCGCCTGAATAGCAGTGCCATAATAACGCCAATAACAATAGAAAATAATACAGCCCCCACACCCCGGGCTAAGCCCATATGCCAGCCAATCGCTGCCCCGGTAAGCGCAATTGCCAGGATATTAATTGCCGGGCCCGAATACAAAAAAGTAACTGCCGGACCCAGACCTGCCCCCAAGCTATATATACCGGCAAAAAGCGGCAGTACTGTACAGGAACATACTGCCAGCAACATTCCGGAAACTGATGCTACACTGTAGGCTATCCATTTTTTAGCCTGCACACCGAAATATTTTATTACCGCTCCTTTAGTAACCAGAACTGCCATAGCTCCGGCAATAAAGAACGCTGGCACCAGGCAGGTAATCACATGAGCTGACAAATAATTCAATAACTCCTGCCATCCGCCAATTAGCATGGTAATTAAGAATTGCATCCCCGGCATCCTCCCTCTGTTTATTTACCCGAGTTATCAACACAATTTATTTGTATCAACTTACGTTCACAAGACTTGCCATCTAGTTGCCCGATTCGAACAGCTTCAACAGATAAGTCAGCTATTTGCTCCAAAGGAGTCGCCATAAATTTAAGAAACTCATTCCAGACCTTTTCATAGCCTTCCCGGTTGATGCTTAACATGCGTCTTTGCGCTTCGCGTCTTTCATTAACCAACCCTGCCTGTCTCAGAACTTTTAAATGCTGTGATATCCGCGGTTGGCTAATTTGCATAACCTCTTCCAAATCACAAACACATAATTCCCTTTCCGCCAGCAGTCGCAATATTTTCAAACGGGTTGGTTCACCTAATGTTTTAAAAACCTTATCCACCTTAATAGTACTCCTAACTTCAATTATCAGCTTAATTTACACTATATAATCGTTACATTAATCTCGGCTAATATAAGCATGCACTTATATATAACAATAATATTCTATTCACGTCAAGAATTATTATTTGCATAATTAAAAATTACGGGCATATTTAAAGGATTTATACAATCCAGCCTGCCCTGTTTTTTAGGGTTATCCTGCATACTGTAGGGACAAAGCCCCCAATCTACTGCGGGTGGCGGAAATAATCGAAATATAATACATTTCTAATAAAATTTAGCAATTTACACGAAAATTGCAGGAAATTACTAATTTGTACGGAATACTATTTATAGTGTCTTTTTATAGACGATATTGTACGGATTCTTCAATTATCTTATTCCCCAATATTAAATGGAGAACTCAATAAACATCTTGACAAACGTATTCTACTTGAAATAAAACGTTTAAAGGAGGAATTCATTACGTGAATTGGGAGGAATTGTATCTCTTTCCGCCAGAAAGTGCTCGTAGTTTGTGGTATTATCCATCTATAAATCGTTTTTCGAACGAAGATGGTGATATTTTACACGATCTGCATGATTTCTTTGATGTTTGGCAACTCGAAGAGTGGAAGCGAACACAAAATTATGGTATTTTGTTAGATCGTAATGGAGATTGGTGGGAATTATTTCACCCATCAAATATCATTTGAAAGGAGTTTTTAAAATGAGAAAAAACACAACCATTTCTTGTGTAGTATCGTCCATACTTGTTTTAACTTTAATGTTTGGTATTTCAATCCCGTCGATAGCTTCTGAATTAGAAAAGAGAGCCGTTTCTAGTCAAACAAAATTTATTCTGGACGATAGACAGATTACCTTTGACGCTGCGTATAATATTGAAGACAATAATTATATTCAGTTACGTTCCGTAGCACAAATGTTAAATGGGACAAAGTCTCAATTTAATGTTTATTGGGACGATCTTTTAAAACAAGCTGTCATTGAAACTGGGAAACCTTTTACTGGGGTTAAACCCATTGTAAAGTTTGTAAAAAATCAAAATACCAATGGAATAACCATTAAAAACACACAAATTAGTAATATTCGAACATCTTATACTAAACAGGTCGATGAAATTACTTTAGAAGATACCGATGAAATAT